>DATBVH010000435.1:0-7671 GCA_036515395.1 Candidatus Angelobacter sp. | reverse complement strand
TCGCAGGATCCCTGCGGGCTATATCTGTTGCAACAATCTTAACGGAGCCGTGGATGCGATTAACGCCAGCGCTATGCTTCCCAGCAAAACCGGAAACAGGAGCAGGGGTTGCGGCAGGATAGCGGCGTCAAAATTGGCCTTTCCGATCCAGAAAGCGATGCCGCAGCCCAGGATGTATCCGGCGGTAGAGCCGGCGAGCGCCAGCAAAGCAGCTTCAGAGGCGAACAGGAAGTTAACTGTTCGATTAGAAGCCCCCAGGGCTTTCATTACAGCGAAATCTTTGCGGCGTTCAAGCACTGATCCGGTAAACGTGGCCACCATGCAAAGCATGATTAACACAACTACAACTGCGGAAGAGGCGAGAACGACGGAGCGCGTCTTGCCGACGACGGCTGTCTGGGCCTGAGTGATCTGGCGGACGGGTTTTACTTCGGCGTAGGGCAGTGCGGTGCGCAGGCTGGCGATGGCGTCCTGGATTTCCCGTGGCTTGCCTTCCACTCGAACAAGAGCTGTGTTGGGCTGGATGCCGGTGAGACGCACGAACTCATCGAGAGGAATGTAGACCCGGCTGTCATCATCGGAGCCGGAATTGAAAAATCCTGCCGGCTTAATTAGGGCAGAGGTTTTGCCAAACGAGAGTTGTAAATCTGCTCCATGGGTAATCGCCTCATCGACGCGAGCTCCGACAAGAGCGCTACCCCGGCCAGTCTTGCTGAAAGACCAGGATGAATTGAGCCTGCGCAGCTTATCAATATCTGCGCCACCGATCACTATTTTTGCATTGCTGGCAATTTCCGTGGCGATAGCGTAGCCCACAGGTACGATTTCTCCGGCGCTGCCGACGATTTTGCGGATGTCCGTCAATTCAGCGGGAGCCAGGGTGCCAGAACTCTTGGTAACCACCACGTTCGCGCCAAAGCCACGGAATTCGCGGCTGAGATTGCCTTCAAGATTTGAATAAATTGTGAGCGCGGCCGTGGCGATAGTGGCAACAACAGCGACGGAAACAAGCGCGGTGAAGGCGCGGTCCTTGCGTACCCACGCGGCTTTGAATAGCAAGCGGAGAAGAAGCTGAGTGCGGCTCATGCGTCGCCTCGCAGGACAACCGCAGGATCAAACTGCATGGCTTTGCGCACGGCCCCGGCGCTGCCTAGGAATGTAACCAGCACAGCGGCAAAGAGCACGACCGCCAGAACTACAGGATGGACAACGATGGCGGAGCCAAAGATGCTTTGTCCAATGCGATGGGCCAGTACTGTGCCAGCCATAAAGCCGATGATGCCGCCGGCGAGCGCGAGAAAAGCGGCTTCAGTAAGAAAGAGAGAAGCCACGGCGGAGTTCCCCGCGCCGAGAGACTTCATCAATCCAACTTCTTGCCGGCGTTCGAGAATAGTTGCAGCCATCGCGGCGGAGACCGCTAGAGCGGCAGCCAAGAGCGCTGCGAGGGTAAGCAGCAGCATCAGTCCGGAAACGCGGGAAAGAACTTTGCCCTGGTTCTGTTCCACCTGGCGGATCTGCTCAACGCGCGCGTTTGGTAGTACTTCACGAAGCTGGTAGGCAATAGAGTTCGCGTAAGGCGAGCAACTCCAGCGTTCGAGGTCAGCTGGTGATAGCTTGCTCGGATCTTTGCGGGCGAAGGCGTCTTCCGGCTTGGTGAGCGCGCTCACGCTCACGCGGCGCACGGCGTTCGGCTGGTGAAGGATGACCTGCGCGACGTGCAAAGGAGCAATGATGGCCTGATCTTCGTTACCACCGGAATTCAGGATGCCGCTGATGCGCAGCTTGCGCCCGCCGATTTCAATCTGATCGCCGATATTCAGCCCGGCCTGTTGGGCAAGTTTGCTGCCGGCCAGAACGTCGGGTGGAAGCTGCTCAGGGAAGCCGCCATAATCCGATGGCCATGCGCCTTCCACTTTCCACCAGGGATTCACGCTGCGGACGCCGGTAGTAAATTGCTCGTTGCCGTAGCGCAGCGGCTGAGCGAAGTATGTGCCAATCAGTTCGGCAGTAAACTCGCCGTTACGCGTGTGAATTTTCTGCGGCGCGTTTAGAAATGGAGCGTAGGCTTTGATGTTGTGCCCCCAGAAGATACTTTTGATCTTAATGAGGTCCTGCTCGTTAATAAAAGCGCCTTCACTGGCGGGCTTGAGGTTGACGCCGCCAATGTTTACGTCGAGCGTGTCTTCAATGGGAGTTACGATGAGGTTAGCGCCGAGGCTGCGCAGTTCCTGATTGATCTTGTCGCCAATATCGTTGCCGACGGCGATCATGGCCGTGGCAATGCTCATGCCCAGCGCAATGGCCAGCAGGGCCACGCTCTTGCGCCGCTTTTGCCTCCGGAATGATTCAAACAACAATCGCAGGAACATTACTTTGAAAATTGTCCAGTCTGCTGCGCCAGATCAGAGAGGGAAATCACAACCGAATCTCCATTCTGGACTGATTGCAGCGGAATGGGATTGCAGCCGCCGGGCTGCCCTACGCTCTGCGGGTTAATGGGCGCAGCACAGTTCTTGCAGATAAGCCCGGTTGCTCCCTTATAAAAGCCGATGCCGCCGCAGATCTGGCAGGCGTCAAAGACAGAAGCAATCTTGTTGTCGGGCTTGCGATAGAGAAGGAAGCGCACGCGCGTGCCATTTACGTTGGCCGCGTAGCGCTGCAACTCGCCCTGCTGGATATCTTTGGTCGGAATCACTGCCTTGCCATTGGTAAAAGTAATCTCAGTGGCTTGCGAAAGCGGGGGCGGAGCTTCCGCATAAATTACTTCGGCGGTAATGGTCGTAATAAAGACAAACGCCGTCACGCACACCAACACGGCCCACAGGCGCTCGCGTTTGGCCGTCCATTGCAGCTTGCGTTCTTCTGCTTTGGTGGCGGCCTGGGTAGCGATTGCGGCTTCCGGCTTGCGCCGGCGATACTCCAGCAGCACCATCAACAGAACCAGGGCCAGCATTGTGACAGGGAAGAAGTAATCATTGCGTGCGATGGGGCCGATAAGCGCCATCTCACGCTTGCTGGAGGGAATTACGCCGGATTCAGAAAGCTCATGCAGGCCGGAAATCGTGAGCTGGGCCGCAACAAAGAACAGAATTACTGTGGTGACTTTGAAAAACTTCCGCAGATCAATACGCACGCTGCCTTTGACGAACATCACGCCAAAGACGACGGCCAGAGCGACTCCGAGCAGCGTACCTAGAAAACTCATGAGTTCGGTAGAGTTCAAAGAAACGCCGGCGAGAATGGCCACGGTTTCAATGCCTTCACGAAAGACCATCAGGAAGACAAAAGCAAACAATCCCCATTTTGATCCACCGTCCGTGGCCAGCGACCCGACTTTGTTTTCAATTTCGCCCTTGAGTTTGCGCGCGGTGCGCATCATAAAAATGACCATGCTTACGACGAAAACGGCCGCCACCAGCATGACCCAGCCTTCGACTTTATCCTGATTAATTGGCGCGTAAGAAAGCGCAACCGCCCCGGCAACGCTGCCAATCAGGGCGGCAACCAGAGCATAATAGACGGTACGGCGCAGGTCGGGGCGGCCTATTTTGGTCAGGTAAACCAGCGTGATGCCCACGATTAACGCGGCTTCCACGCCTTCACGCAATGTCACCACCAAGGCGGAGAACATAGGATTAAGGCTCGATTATGAAAATGAAATTCAATTTCAATTTCAATTAGAATTGTACCGAGCCAACAGGATGGCGGTCAACAAAATTGAAAATGCCGCGACCCAACTCACTTCCAAAATGGGAATTGATGTGTCCATCGGCGGATTTCGACTTCGGCAGATTTGACCGTTTAGTCAGGATTGCTGGCCAGTGCATGAACGGAAGAACGCGAGCGCCGTTTGAGCGAATTGGGGCGCAGCATCAAAGAAGATTGCTCCATGCCCAGCATTGGGTACGACGCAGAGAGCCGAGCGAGGAATAGCGCGATACATCGCAACCGCCATCTCCACCGGATAAAAAGGGTCGCGGTCCCCATAGACGATCAAAGTTGAGGCAGTGATTGTAGACAAAGCAAGAGGCGTGAAGTTCATGTCGTCATGGCTGTCCTTCATTCCGCGTGTCCAGTCCCACAGAGCCTCAATCTGCTGGTCGCCAAGCTTGTGACGTTTGCGCATTGTCTCCCACTCTTGCGGCGACTGGTCACCAGCGGCGGGGACTTGCGCCATGATTGCCCGGGCCTGCTCGGGAAAATACATGGTGGCGCTGACGAGGACCATGGCTTCAATGCGGCCCGACTGCAGGGTTGCCATGTGAAGAAGAGTGTTGCCGCCCATGCTCAGCCCAATTGCCCGACATTTGCGGATTTTAAGATGATCGAGCAGAGCGAGGGTGTCAAAGGCGCACTGGCGATGGGTAATCGTCCCGGCAGGGTTGGTGGTCCGGCCGTGGCCGCGTGCGTCAGGCTTGATGAGCGTGTATTCACGTGCGAACTGATCGCCGCCGGCATGGACCCAATTTTCCTGGCAGCCTGTGCCGCCATGCAGAAGCAGAAGCGGCTCTCCCGCGCCTTCCGTCTCGTAATACATCTCGATACCGTTGAGGTGAACGCTTTCCGCCTTCATGGCGCACATTATCGGGGTGGGAGAGCAAAGAAACAATCTAGTAAATGCGCGTGATAAAATGCATGATCCACTGGCAGCAAGTTGCCGATGCTGCAGCAAGTTGCCGATGCTGCAGCAAGTCTCTCCCTCGCCGACCACTCATGAGTGCCAAAGCCCGTTAGCATCAGTCAACCACTATAAGTAATAGCCAAGGCCAGAGAAGATTTTCCTGAAGGAACCGGCCTGCATCTTGTCGACTTCGAGCCAGTGATCCTCATAGGCGTCTCCTTCCAGGATGATCTCGAACTCACCGTCGCCGTCCGCGTCGGCTATGCCCATGGGAAACCACGTGGTGACGGTAGGCACGTCAGCATTGGTTTTCTGGAAACGCACTTTTCGGAGCGTTTGCACGTGGCCGCCCGGATCAACAACAATAATGATCTGGCAGAGCGCTAGAGCACTGCCATTTGTGTGTCCATAGTCCGCCGCTGCAAGGAACCATTTTGCGGACGAAGGCTGCCAGACGGTGAAGTAAATGTCCTTCTCTGTTCCATGCGGTAAGCCGAGTTGCCGCATCTCTCGCAGCAAAATGGTTCGGATTGCCGGAGATGGCTCGCTGCGCTGCCGGCATTTCGGCCTTCCGTCCTCTACGCTCGTTTCGCAATCGAAGGCTGCAAGTACATTGACGCCGGTCAGCAATGGCTTTGCATATCGAGTATCACAGCCGTCCTTGGGGCCATTGCCGAAGGGTGAAGCGCCGCAGAAATGGGCCTTCAAAAAAGACTCGACCTTTTGGCAGGGAACGCTGGTGCAGCCCGGACGATGTGGATCGTTCCGGCGTTGCCCCTTTAGTTGTGGAGCGAGAATGCAGAGCAACATAAATATAGCTATGTGAAAAGTCTTTTTGAACCTCAGAACTGGCATTGTTCGCTCCGTTTGATGTCTGGATATTATTCTCGCAAAGCGTCCTTATTGAGAGATGCATAATAAAGCCCGATTTTGGAAATTAAACACAAGGTCCCTCTGCCCTACTCGCGCGCTGATGACTGCGCGCACTCGCTTTACGGGCATCGGGATGACGATTCTTGTGATGAAAACATTGTTTTTCAGCCATCAATGATCACGTTCACAACCAAAGCCAAACATCCCTGTGCTCCCGGTTCAGCGTCTTACTTTAAGTGATAGAGATAACCGTTTGCCGGTCAGCCAAAGAGATGATGCGGATTCGTCCGCTGTGGGAAAGCCTGTGTGCGTCAGGGCAATGTACGGTTTTTCAGAGCTTTGAGCTGAATCTTCTTGCGGCAGAGCGGTTCGGCGAAAGGGAAGAGCCCTATGTGGTTTGTGCCGAGTCGGAACACGGTGCGGCGATTGTTCCGGCCGCCGTGCGGCTGAGCGATGGGACGCTTAGGCTTTTGGGAGAAGAGCTGTTCGATTATCGGGGATTTCTGCATAGCGGCGAAGAAGAAGCTTTGCGGGTGGCTTTAAGAGCACTGGCTGAGTTTGGGCGTCCGCTGGAAATTGTGGCTTTACGCGGGAGCGAGCGCAGCGTTGTGACCGATGAACTGGACTTGCTGCCTTTTGCGGCCGCGCCAGGTGTGAGTTGCGAGCAGATATCGGCGGAGGAGTTCGCGAGGGCGCATATGCGGCTCGGGCGTAATCTACGACGGATGGAGAGATTGGGATTTGCCTTGAAAACCTATGACGGGGCGAATCCTCAACTCCTGCGGGCGATTTATGAAGCCAAGGCGCAGCAGAGGGAGTCGAGTTTGTTTCACGATCCCGCAAGGATTGAGTTTCTAGTGAGTGCGGCGGCAACAATGCCAGCTGTTTTTGAAATCTTTACCCTGGAAAATGGTAAGCACATGGCCGCTGCGCTGGTGACGTTGCGTGATCGTGGTTGTCGCCGGTTTTATACGGGATGGTTTGGAACAGAGTGCGAGAAACACTCTCCTGCGTTGTCACTGATCTATGAGATTACCCGTCGCTCACTCGCACAAGGATTGGATTGCGATTACATGACGGGAGAGCAGCCGTACAAAATGCGGCTGGCAATGAATTCAGTGCCGTTGTTCAGGGTGCGAGCAACGGCACAGGAACTGGCAGAGTTTGCAAGAGCGAGAGAGTTGCCGGCGGCAGCTTGATTGCAGTCCCGCGCAATGTTGTCGTCAAGAGTATGTAAACCAGATACAACGATTCACAAAGAGACCTCTGCACGTCTAAGCGTCACTTAGGCGTCTGATCAGTGGACCGTCGCCGGGCCCGAAATGATTGGCAGCGGCGCTGACAAAATAGCAATCGAGCAAAATAGCTTCCAGTGCGGGCATAAGTTCCCGGGCGGCAGAGGATTTTACGACGTAACCCTGAGCGCCGGTCAGGAGGGCAGCGCGCACTATCGCGGGATCAGTGTTCTCGCTGAGGAACAGTATGCGGGATTGAGGGATCAAATCCAGGATTTCCTGAGCAACCTTGATCCCACTGATGTCAGGGAGCCCAATATCGAGCACCACGAGGTCAGGTTTAAGCTCCACCACTTTTTGGAGCGCAGTTAATCCATCTGTGGCTTGACCAACGACCTTAACTTCCGGTTTGACTGCAAGAACAGCAGAGACAAAGCTCATCCAGGGCGCATAATCGTCCACAACAAGAACACGAACAGTTGATAGCAAGTTACCTCCTAAGCAGGCCGGACGCCAGCACCGATTCAAGGCGTAATATCTGGCCTGAAATAAGGTTCGCAGAGTTAGCAGGTGGAGTCGTTGCGCCAGAACAAGTCCATGATTGCGGTGGCGCAAGCAGGTTTCGACGCGGGCGAGGGCGCCTGCGGTCCATAGGGTGATTGGATTTGCAGGGTCACAGGCAGGAGTGCCTGTGCCACAGGAAAGTACGAATCGAGGCAAGTGCTCCCTAAAAATCGATGACCGAGTCTGGTTTGTTTTTAGGCTGCAGTCCGCAAGAGGTTTTCCGGAGAGCGCAGCAGAATCCTGCCACGGGTCTTGACCAGAGCCCCCTGTCGTTGCCAATGGCTCAGGAGGCGGCTGGCGGTGAAATGTGTGACATTGGCCGCCTGGGCCAACTCTTCATTCGTAACATCCAGTTCCACTCCCGTGGGAACCTTGTGC
>DATBVH010000434.1:0-12182 GCA_036515395.1 Candidatus Angelobacter sp. | reverse complement strand
AGCGCCCCGCCAGTCTTACCCAGCATCGATGACGCGATGTTGGTGCCGATGAGAAGAACGGGAATATTGTTCTGCAAGCTTTCCAGCAGTGGGACCAGGGTAAATAGGTTTCCGGGGCCAGTGGAAGCGAAGATTACAGCTATCTGCCCGCTGCGGCGATAGAAGCCATCCGCGGCGTAACCTGCGGCCTGTTCATGACGAACGACCCAATGATGAAATTCAGGGGTCTGTCGCAGCGCTTCATATACCGCGATGTTGTGGATGCTGGGAATGCCGAAACCAGCGGTGATGCCATGCCGCACCAAAGAGGCGACAACAGCTTGCGCGCCGGTCATCTGAGTCAAATGGGACGTGGTTGGAGAGGCAACAGACATGGGGCGCTAAAAGTCGGGATTGATTGAACTACAGCTAAACAGCTGACAATTTGTGGCTAAAGAGAAAACGACGGAGGCGATTGCCGCCTCCGTCGTTAAGGTTAAGAGTTAGAAGCCGATGCGAATGCCAAGTTGCAACTGGCGCATCGGGAAAGCCGAGGTAAAGGCCAGCGGTGCACTCGCAGGCCGGGCCGCGCTGCCGGAAACATTAAACGTGGTGAAGCCTGGTTGCCCGCCTGCCGCCACGGGGAGACCGAAATTAGGACCCACAACGTTGTTCACGCTGGCAAAGTTTGTGCGATTGGCCAGGTTAAAGCCTTCGGCCACCAGTTGGAGATCGGCACGGTCACCCATTTTGAACCGGCGGCTGATCCGCATATCAAAGTCCATGTAGTCAGGACCCAAACCGGTGTTCCGCGCGGCTCCAATGGGACGGTCATTTGTGCTGTGACGATCGCCGTTCACATCGGTTCCTGCCAGCAGGTTGAAAGGATGGCCGCTGTTATAGCGGAAGATAGGCGCGAACTGGAAATTCGAGAAAATGTGTCCGCCGGAATTGCCAGTATCCACAACGGTAGCAACGACGACTTTGTGGCGCTGGTCAAAGCTAGACAATGCGCGTTCACCAGCCAAGTTAGTGTTATCGACCGGACCAAAGTCACTGTTGAAGTCGGTTGTGGTATCAAATGCCTTGCTCAGCGTGTAATTTGCCAATACGGAGAAGTGCGAGCTGAAGCGCTTTTTCACTTCCAGAATGGCGCCTTCATACACTGCGGACCCCTTGGATGAATACTGGTCCGACTGGAGCAGCAGGGGGTTGGCAAAGCAGTTGACTATGTTTGCTCCCGTACACTGCGGATTGGCCGCCCAGTTGCGGAAGGTCGCCGTCCCACCGTTGCCCAAAGGTACGGTCTTGAAAGGCGCTCCGGGCAACGCATTTATATCAATTGCTACCGGTAAGCCAATGGTATGAACGTAAATTCCGCTCAGCGATACAGCCCAGCCCTTGGTAATTTCACGCTCGATACCAAATTCCGCCTGCTGAGAATAAGGATTCTGATAGTTTGGCTGGCCGCTAAACAAGACACTCAACGGAGGAACTGGGCCAGTATGTGTTATGGGAATACCGAACTGCGCCAGGTCGGCCGGCGTAATGCAAGCCGCGTTGCCCGCAGCGGGCGTGGTGCATTGAACTTTGCCCTGGGCGAACAGCGTCTGGAAAATTGCCGCAGAACTCACAGGAGTAGCGGTGAGCGGCACAAACGTTTGAGCAATGGGACGCACACCGTTGACTAATCCGAGCGTCTGGACTACGTCAGCAATTTGGCCGTAGATGGGCGAGTAGAAGATACCGTAGCCCGCGCGGATAACGGTTTTGTGATCCTTGAACGGGTCCCAGGCAAAGGAGAGGCGTGGGGCAAAATTATTTTTGTCCGTCGCCAGAGCGCCATATTGGGAGTCAAGTTCATAACGCACGCCGACATTCAAGGTGAAATTCGGCGCCATCTGCCACTGGTCCTGCACGAACGCGGCAGTAAATGGACGTGGGTAGTTATAGATGGGATCACCGAAACCCTGTTGATAAAACTGCGGCAATCCCAGGGAAACCGACTGGATTGAATTGATGGTGGCAGGATTCACGCCAGTCAAGCCGCACGCTGCGGGGACTTGCAAGCATGGACTCAACAAGCCACCAGGCAGGTTGCCGAACACAAACCGTCCCGGGAAGAATGTATGAGATTCAGAGTGATTGCCGCGATAGAGTTCATAACCGCCGAACTTTATGTTGTGTTTGCCGCGGACCAGGCTCATGTTATCGGCAAACTCATAACGCCGCATAATGGTAAAGCTGGGCAGGAAAATTTGCGTTCCAAGATTTCCAAAGCCGGGGATGTCCAAGCCGACCTGGCCCGGAGTATTTGGATTCACATCAAAATTCGAGTAATTCCACTGAACGCGTGCTTCATTCAAAGTCCGCGGGCTGAACTGGTGGAACCACGAGCCCAGCAGGGTGTGGTCAAAAGCCTTGACAGAGCTGCCGCGAGAGAAACCAGTGAGTGAGGTCACATCAGGGTTCTGTTCAAGATCATGCCCAAAGCTATAACGCAAGGCAACTTGGTTGCGATCACTGAACTGATGGTCCAGGCGGGTTGAAGCGAGATAGAGCCGATTGTTGTACGGAAACAGGCCGCCATTGCTTTCAAACTGGTTGACAATGTATGCGTTGCGAGGGCTGGTGGCCGGATTCACCGTCAACACACTGTTGAGAATCCCAGCACAAACTGCTGCGGGCAGTGCCGGTTGGCCGGTCAGGCACGGGACTGGAGTCCCACCTAGCGCCGTCAAGCCGCTGAGGATTGCAGTCTGATTGTTGCCGCTAAACTGACCATTGTCGGGCCGAAAGATGTTGGTATTCGTCAGTAGGGGAACGGCGTTCTGCGCGTCACCCAAAAGACCTTCAAACGAGCTATAGAGGAAGGTTTTGTCTTTCTTGATGGGGAAGCCAATCGCGCCGCCGAACTGCTCACGGCTCAGGGTGTCCTTAACATGCGTGCCTTTCACATCGGGCGCCGCAGGATTAAAAGTCTGGCCGGGCGCGAGCGCCTGGCTGATGGAGAAAGGATTGGCTGCGTCCATGGCATCATTGCGGAAATAGCCGAAGAGGCTTCCGTGAACGTCATTACCGCCGGATTTGCTGACGATGTTGATGGTCGCGCCGCTGGCCCCGCCAAGATCTGCTCCGTAGTTGCTACGGTTGATCTGGAATTCCTGCACCGCATCCTGGCCCATATTCAGGCGCACGCCGCCGGCATCATCATTCACTTCACCGCCGTCCACGGTAACGCTGTTGCCACGTCCATTGCTGCCGTAGAAAGAGAGACCGCTCTGGGGTGTTTGTTTAACGCGAAAATCCTGATCAGAGGCGAGCCGCGTGGAATCAGAAACAGCAGGAGCCAGCAGCGTAAACGTGAGGTAGTCACGGCGATTGATGGGCAGATCGCGGATGGTCTGCTCTGTAACGACGTTGGCCTGCGCGCCGCGCTCGGTCTCAACGACCGGCGGCTCAGCCGTGACTTCCACCTGTTCAGAAACCTGCGATACCTTCATGGGGAAATCAACGGTCGAGGTGCGGCCGACGTTCACCACCACACTCTTTGCCAATTCCGACTGGAAGCCCGATTTCGAAACACTGAGGTTGTACGTAGCGGGCGGCAGTCCCGTAAGCAGGTATTGACCGTTTGCATCAGTGGCAACCGTATGCTTGATTCCTTTGGCAATATCGGTGGCTGTGACATTCGCGCCGGTAACAACAGCGCCGGACGGATCTGTAACCGTTCCCCGGATGTCACCGGAAGCGCCAACACCCTGCGCAAAGACCATGCCGGTAAGCAGCATGGACGCAAGAAAGATTCTCAACAAATGGACAAACCGCATAAACCCTCCCAGGTAGCAGTGGCGAAACTTGAGGAAATTGTCTGGCGCTGTCGTCCGATGGACGGGCGTAAAGGCCAGTGAAAACGTGAATGAATGCTCATTCATGTGAAGAATAGTTCGAATACCCTTTGTTGGCTGAGTATTATGCCACATGATTGAACAGAACGCAGTCTCCTAAAAGCGAAACTTTGATTGCACGATTGCATCCCGCCCACGGACATGGCCTTGAAACGATGTTTCAGGCTATCTGGACCAGCGGGCCAAAAATTGGGAGCTAAAATTAGTCAGGGACACTTTATGGCAAAAATGCTGTTCCTGCATCAGATTTCTTGCCGTGTGAACCAGCAAACACAATTATCGTTTCTAATAGAAATTGGGGCGATGAATTATGTTCCGCTGAAGGGGATTTGTCAAAAAGAACTTAACCATCCCCGAACCATCCCCTATCTTTTCCGAAATCGTAATTCACATCCGACTTCGATCATTCCGTCCCCCTTTTAGGGGCAGCTTGTTCTCCCCCACTCAAACTGCTTTCGACGCGCTTGCCGCAGCCTGTGACTTTGGCCCTCTGCGTTTCTCCAGGAATGCGGCAAACATGGCACTGGCGCGCGCTGGAAAAAGCCGCTGGATCCGGTCAATGCGGTAAGCGTCCGCGCCAATGAGCACGCGGTTCTTGTTTGCCAGAATGCCCTTGATGATGACGCGTGAGGCTTCTTCCGGCGTTATCAACGCTACTTTCTTGAAATACTCTTCGGCCTCCTGACGAGCCGCGGATGTTACGCCTCTCCCGGCGCGCGCTCTATTTGCAATCGGCGTGGCAATACCTGCGGGATGTACAGACGTGACTTTGATGGAACTGGCGGCCCGCAGCTCTTCCCGCAGCGACTGACTGAATCCGTGGACCGCAAATTTGCTGGCAGCGTAGGCGGTCTGTCCCGGCGGCCCAATCAAGCCAAAAATACTGGAGAGATTTACGATGTGAGCGTCACTCTCACGCTGAAGTAGCGGCGTAAAGAACTTGCAGCCGTGCACTACGCCCCAGAAGTTGATGCCCATCAGCCACGCCATATCCTCTAAAGAAACTTCAGCCAGCGTACCCATCAGCGCGACGCCGGCGTTATTGATTAATAAGGATGCGCGGCCGAAATCGCGTTGCACGGCCTGAGCGAATGATTCAACCGCTGTCGCTTTGGAAACGTCGACTATGTATGTCCGCGACGTAGCATTTCCCAACAACGCACGCGTTTCTTCCAGACCGGCAACGTTCACGTCGGCCAGCGCGAGCTGCGCACCCATCTTCGCCAGGTCCACCGCCAGAGCGCGGCCGATTCCTGAAGCCGCTCCGGTTACAACTGCAACCGCACCTTTGATTTCACGCATAGGCGGAAAAGAATAGCAAAAATTGAGACTTGGAAAATTGAAATTTTAATTTTGCAGTTTAAGTCTTAATGCATTGCTCTGGTTTGTTTGTTCGACTGCGCTCTAGCAATGCACCTTGACAGGCTGCCATTGCGACAAGAGAATGTCCTGCATGGCTGAATCACTCAGCAGCAAACTGGCTGGAATCACACTACCCGACGCGGACGGCAAGCCGACGCGGCTCGGATCGTTATGGGAAAGCGGTCCCGCCGTGGTGGTCTTCCTTCGGCATTACGGTTGAATCTTCTGCGGAGAGCACGTCGCGCAGTTGCGCGAATTTGAAGCCGAGTTCAAGAAAAAAGGCGCTCATCTCGCTGTCGTCGGATTGGGCGATCCCAGCTATGCCAGATTCTTCCGCGAGAAAACCGGTATCCATTTCCCGTTGCTGATCGATGACAAACGCGAAGCCTATAAAACCGTTGGGCTGCGCCACGCTTCCCTGCTCCACCTACTGCGCAAAGACAACATGCACGCTCGCAAGCGTGCAAAGGCCGCTGGACACAAGCAGCATCGTCTGGGCAAGGATCCTTTGCAGCTGGGCGGCAGCTTTGTATTTGCTCCCGGAAACAAAGATCTTTTCATCCACGTGAGCGAAACTTTTGGCGATAACGCCGCACCGGCGGACATGCTGAAAGCAATCGCATAAACTCGAGTCTTACCACTGATAACTACTGATAACGATCAACACTGATAACACAGATCAGAAACCTGCTCGCGCTCGTTGGTACTTAGCTCCGATTCTGTAATTAAGGTCGATCTCCCTTCTCGGCAAAATCTTTCGCAGATCAGTGTTGCCCGTGTAAATCAGTGGCAGAGTTTCTTCTTTTTACAATTCTTTACCTTCGCTCTCTCTGAGCCGCCACAGTTCTTTACCTCCGCCGCCGCAACAACCTCTCCTGTTGGGGTTTGTATTGATAACGAACCCACCTTATCAAGGAGAGCCACCCATGCGCCTACGCGCGATCTTATTCTCAGCCATTTTGTGTCTTCCCATGTTGAGCTTTGCCCAACAGGAGACCAGCCAGGTAGCAACACGCGGAACCATTTTCGGGGGATACTCCCTGCTTCATTCCAGTAATGATCTCGGCAGCACCAGCATCGGGGGCAGCAATTTCAACCTCGGCGGCAGTCTTGGTGGATGGGAAGGCCAAGGCACCTTCAACTTCACTCGCCATTTCGGCCTTACCGCCGACTTCAGCGGCAACTCCAAACAACTGGCCGGCGTTTCCGGGCTCGGGTTTTCCGCCGGCACGCAACAGCACATGTATAACATGCTGTTCGGCCCCACTGTCACTGGATATTTCGGCAAGAGCTCAGTCTTTGGACACGCTCTGTTCGGCGCGGCGCTCTCCAGCATGAGCGCAGGTGTAAGTGTGCCGATCCTGGGAGGCATATCGGCTCCGCTGGATAGCTCCCACGCATTTGCCATGGCTTTTGGCGGCGGCATCGACATCGGCCTCTCGCGCCACTTCGCCATTCGCGCGGCGCAGATGGATTACATCCGCACAAATTTCAACACGCTCGACTCGCTGACCGGCCTTACCACCGGCACCAGCACGAACCAAAATAACTTCCGCTATTCCGGCGGCGTTATTTGGAGGTTCTAGGCGCGCGCTAAGTAGCGGCGTGAAGTTGAACTAAGAGGCAAGTACTAAATTTTTGCAGCAACAGGCAAGAGGAGCTGCTCATCGTAATGGGTAGCTCCTTCCTGAAAATTACTACCAATCTGCGCATTTGGGATGATCAACGTATGTGGGCTGTAACATACAGTTCCCACCGCAACCGTCGTCTGACCCAGACAGACAATCCCCAGTGACCTTGATCTTCTTGCAGCCACTGTCCGCACTCCAATGGAAAGCCGAAACCGTGACTAAGACCGTATGAGGGCCGATGGCTCCATGCAGACGCTCTTCTCACGCTCAGTTCACATCTGGACTGGAGACTATCTGAGTGCCAGTTCCATACAGGGAAAGCTGAATAATGCGGCTCAAAGTGCTTATAGTTTCAAGCCATTGCCAATGCACCGCGTGCTTACGGTAAAATATTTGTCTGCACTCGTTGAAAATACAGCATGCTTGCACAATCTATTTCCATGGAGCTAAGTCATGTCAACTGCGCCCGCTGTTGAGTCGTTCCAATTCCAGGCTGAAACTACTCAGCTTCTCAACCTGATGATTCATTCCCTCTATACACAGAAAGAAATATTTCTGAGGGAGCTGATTTCCAACGCGTCGGACGCTTTGGACAGGTTGCGATTTGAAGCGTTGACCAATCCGAAACTAGTGGAGGAGGGGCATGCCTATGAGATTCGTCTGAAGCCGGATCCGGCAGCGCGGACCTTGACCATCAGCGATACCGGAACCGGGATGAGCCGGCAAGAGCTTATAGAACATATTGGAACAATCGCCCGCTCAGGAACGCGTGAGTTGCGCAAGCGAATGAAGGAATCGCAATCCGCTGAAGCTATGGCCGAGTTGATTGGACAGTTTGGAGTTGGTTTCTACTCGGCATTCATGGTGGCAGATAAAGTCACCATCCTGACCCGCCGGGCCGGTGAAGCGGGCGCCAGCAGGTGGGAATCCGTTGGCGATGGCTCCTATACCGTGGCGGATGCCGAAAAGGCCGCCTGCGGGACTGACATTATTCTGCACCTCAAACAACCTGATCCTGAAAATGGCATTGAGGACTATACCGATCGCTGGAAGCTCTCGATGATCGTCCACAAGTACTCAGACTTCATCGCATATCCAATTATTTATGAAGGTCCACGCCAGGAGCCGGGCGAGAGCGAGCAAGAAGCAAACAAAATCGAAACCAAGACGCTGAACTCAATGAAGCCGATCTGGACGCGCAGCCGGTCAGAGGTGAGTGAAAGCGACTATAACGATTTCTATAAACATCTTTCCAATGACTGGACGGATCCGCTGAAGAGACTGCCGCTGAAAGCCGAAGGCACCGTCGAGTACGAGGCGTTGCTGTTTATCCCTTCGCACGCTCCGCACGATCTCTTTTACCACGGCACTGAAGCCGGCCTGCGGTTGTATGCCCGGCGCGTGATGGTTATGGACAAATGCGAGGACTTGCTGCCCAGGTATCTTCGATTTATCCAGGGCGTTGTGGACTCCACTGACTTGCCGCTCAATATTTCCCGCCAGCGCCTGCAACAGGACCGTCACATCGCGCAGATTCGCAAGTGGCTCACGCGCAAGGTGCTGGAAGCGCTCACCGAAATGCGGGAACAGGAGTCTGAGATCTACACCAAATTCTGGAACGAATTTGGAAGAGCATTGAAAGAGGGCATCGGCTCGGATTACGAGAACAAAGAAAAACTGATTCCGCTGCTCATGTTCCAATCCTCTCATGATCCCAAAGAGCTGACCACTTTGAAAGCATATACCGAGAGAATGAAGCCGGAACAGACTGAGATCCTGTACCTGACCGGCGAGTCACGGAAAGTCATTGAAAACTCTCCGCACCTCGAAGTTCCAAAACAGAAAGGCTATGAAGTTCTCTACTTGACTGACCCGGTGGATGAATTGGTTACAGAGCATCTTCACGAGGTTGAAGGAAAGCGCTTGAAATCTGTTACCAAAGGCAAAGTTAACCTTGGAACGGAAGAAGAGAAAAAAGAGCTTGAGGAGCAGGTAAAGAAAAAAGAAGAAGAATATGCTAGCTTTCTCCAGGCTTGCCAGAAAAAAGTGGATGAATACGTAAAGCAGATACGGCTATCCACGCGGCTGGTCGATTCGCCTGCATGTCTTGTGACCGAAGAACATGAGTACAGTCCGCATTTGGAGCGCCTGCTGCAGAAGGGTAAAGGCGGTGGCCCCAAGCAGCGGCGCATCATGGAACTCAATCCTGGCCATCCCATCGTTGCGCGATTGTATGACCGCTATCAGGCGAATAACGAAGACCCGTCACTCGATCGCTCCGTTGAACTTCTCTTTGAGACGGCCCTGATCGCTGAAGGTTCGGAAATCGCTGATCCGGTGCGGCTGAAGAACACCGTTCTGGAGCTGCTGCAGCAGGTAGTTTAGCCGCGTCACGTTGTTTATGAACACGCACGGGTGCGCAGCACTCCTCTGTCCAACGATCAGCAGCACTGTTTCGGGCTCTGACCGTTGCCCGCTCTGCCGAAAATTCCCCCATTTGTGTATGCGACGTTAAACTCTGGTGAAAAGTGCCGGGAGTATTACCGAAGTTATTGATTTACCCCATCTAATTACCATAAGGTGACTGCAGCGGATGTTGTGCAGCCCTGTTTTAGGGCCGCTGCTCCGCCGAGTCAAGGAGGGCTGAGTGGCGCAATTTTTTGCTGGTTTGGCGCGGCTTACGATGGGCACGGAACTGCCGATCCAGGTGGCAGCCGTCTGTTACAGACTGAACGGCTCATCTGTGGAATTCCTGCTCGTAAATACCAGCTCAGGAAAATGGACTTTTCCCAAAGGACGGCTATGCCCAAGCCTTTCGCCAAGTGAAAGCGCCGCGCGGGAAGCCTGGGAGGAAGCGGGCGTTAAAGGCCGAATTGAAGAAAATCATTTTGGCCATTACCTCGATACCAAGCGCACGCTGGGACACGATTCCTTTACCAGAGAAGTTCGTATCGCAGCTTTTCTCCTGGAAGTTCACAGCGCTGAAGATCCGCAGGAAAGCGGTCGCAATCCAAGCTGGTTCACGCCTCAGCAGGCCAGAAAGCGCCTTGCAGAAGGGCGTCCATCTCCGTACTCGAAGCAAATCGCAAAAATGATCGACTCTGCGCTGTACCAGCTCACACTGAAAAGCAAAAAGCAGACCGAGTTTCTGGTTCGCATCCAGGGTCGCCGACGCCTCGCATCAGCCCGATAATATTGACGGCCCTACATCACCGCTCTTCCAGCCACAGTTGGCAGATGCTTCTTAGCGCAATATCAAACTGAACTGTTACCCTTAAGTTGTGCGATAAAGAGCTTTGCTGGTGATTCCCAAACGTCCAATTCGCAAAGACTCTGGCCTGGTTCATTGGATGAACGAGGTACCAAGGGAAGCCGACAAGGCTGCCGATGGCTTCGAAAGCGAAGCAGTCCATGACCTTCGTGTTGCGCTCCGCCGATGCCGTTCCATGGCGGACGGATTCCGCGCCATTGATCCATTCAAAGATTGGAAGAGAATGCGGCGGCAGGCGACGGCGCTTTTTGATGCCTTGGGAGCTTTACGCGACTGCCATGTCATCATGGAGTGGGCCGAGAAACTCGGACTGCCCGATGATCCCATCAAAGAACAGCTTCTCGAACATTTTGGCGTCCAGGAAACAGAGTTGGAACGACAAGCTACAAGCGCAATCGTTGCCTTTGATCGAGAACAATGGCGGAACTGGACGCGCCAACTGGGCCAGCGCGCTCGACGTCTGCCGGTTGGCTCACACATATTCCAGGTGCTTGCCCTGGAAAAATTCATTGCGGCCCGAAGGTTAGAAGCTCCTGCGTTGAAATCGGGCAATGAAATAGCCTTTCACAAGCTGCGGATCGGATTGAAGAAGTTTCGTTATGTGGTGGAAAACTTTCTTCCTCAACTTAACAATGAGTGGAAGGCAGGATTAAAGCAGGTCCAGGACTTGCTGGGCGAAATTCATGATCTGGATATTCTTCGGGAATCGATTTTATCGGTATGTGCTGCCGCTGATCCTGCGGCGCAGCAACAATGGGAAGAGATCATAGCAGCCGAGCGCCTACAGCGGATTCAACGCTATTCTGAGCTTATGTCGAGCGAGCGCTCTTTATGGCGCGTTTGGCGGTCCGCCCTGCCTCAGGGAAAGGCTGCGCGTGAAGCGTCGCTCAAAAAGCTGCAAGCCTGGTCAGCTTTTATGGATAACGATCTGCAGCATAACCGCCGCGTCTGCAGGTTCGCCGTTCAAATTCATGACAGCCTGGCACGGCTCGGCATGTTGAAAGGAGCCGACAAGAATTCTCGAGAGCTACTGAAAGCCGCCGCCATGGTCCATGAAGTTGGCAGGTCTGCCGGCAATAAGAACCACCACAAGAGTACTCACCGAATGATCAGCAACCTGGACAGCATCGTGGGGTGGACACGGCAGGAAGTAATGACCATGGCCAGCGTAGCCCGCTATCATCGCGGCGCTCTTCCTCAAGCCAGCCGGTTGCAGGATGTTCCCATCGCACAGCGGAAGATCATTACGCTGCTGGCCGGCATTCTGCGACTGGCCAATGCATTAGATGATGAACGTGATGGCCAGATCCAGCGGATCAAAGTGAGTCAACAGACAAACTATATCGTGATACAAGCACAAGGGCTGCGCCAGGACAGCATGTTGGCAGAAAAGATCGCAGCAGCCCGTCACTTGCTGGAGATCAATTGCGGCGTTCCGGTATTGGTGCGTAGCATGGCCAATCGCACACCGTGAAAAATAATGCGATCTCAGTGCACATTCTTCAGTGGGTTCACGCCAACAGAAGCTCAATCACCATGAACGCGCCACTTGGGATAGAACGTCAGTTGCACTTGGCCAGTTACGTTGTTTTCAGACGTCGCCTTGAGAGCGGGAATCAGCCAGCGCTCGTATTGCACGAATGCGTCAACCTGCAAGTTCGGATGTACTTTCCAGAGCAAGTGCGTGCTGGCATCACTCTGTGTTCCCCCACCGGGCAGGAACGATGAACTGGCTTTAACATCGCGATAGCTTAGCTGGATGCTGGTCTCGGCTGATAAGTGATACGTGCTCCAGCCCTGATAACTACGGCCGTCACGCCCTGTGGCGTTTCCGAATAAGACACCCTTATTCGTGTTCGCATCGTGATATTCCACGCTGTAGTACAGGAATGTTCCGCCGTGATCCACACCCATGAGCTGCGTGGATGCTGACTCAATGCGAAGATCGAGCCGGGAGATTCCGGGGAAATGCGAGAGGTATAGGCCGGGGTTTATGGCGCTTCTCCGCGGACTGGCCAGAGGAGAAGGATC
>DATBVH010000433.1:0-4595 GCA_036515395.1 Candidatus Angelobacter sp. | reverse complement strand
GGGAGCGGACTCCGGCAGAATTTTGGCGCAACATGGGACTGGGCTTTCTATTCTCCGTGGCCAGCATGTGGGTCGGGATTTACTGGGGTAATTGGCTCAAAAAGGTGAGGCGGTAACGAATCGCCGTGATCGCCGATATCGCGCGTGATCGCCGTAATCGAAGAGCGAATTAACGCGGATCGACATTTTCGGAACCATGCGGATAAGCGCAGATCAGGATTGAGTTCACAGGAGCAGAGCTGTTGAGAAAAAGACTTTTTAAGTTCATTTGCGTTTTGCTCTTGCCGCTGGCCGGAACGGCCCACGTCAACAGTCCTGACGTCTTTTATGACGGCTATGCCGGGCCTTACCATCTGCTGGTTACGTTGCGTCCGCCTGCTGTGGTGCCGGGCGTAGCGCAGGTGCAGATTCGCAGCGTTTCGAGCAATGTAAGCGAAATAAAGATTCTGCCACTGCGGATGATCGGCGTGGGCGCAAAGATGGCGCCGCTGCCTGATCCGGCCAAGCGCTCGGCCGACGATCCCCAACTCTTTACCGGCAGCCTTTGGATCATGGTGCGCGGTTCCTGGAAGGTGCAGATTCAGGTCACGGGACAAAAAGGCGTTGCCCAACTTGATGTCCCACTTCCTGCCGTCTCCACCAGTTCGCAGCCGATGCACGCCGGGTTGGGAATCCTGCTGGCGTTCTTGGGATTGGCATTGGCCGCCGGGTGGATCGGCATCATCTTCGCGGCCACGCGTGATGCGGCATTGAAAGCCGGTGAACGCCCTGCGCCTGCACAGATGCGCCGTGGACGCGTCGGCCTGGCGATTGCCGCCGCAATCGTGCTGGCGGCGTTCATTCTTGGCAATCAGTGGTGGGGCAGTGAGGCCAGCGCGAATGATCGACTCAACTATCGCATCCCTAACATGACTCCGTCGCTAATGGCGGGAAGCCTGCTGCGCCTGCATCTTGATAATCCGAACGAGGCTGAGCCAACGCGCTTTCGCGCGGAGCAGCCGGACCGTATCCTTCTGGATGATCTCATCCCTGACCACGGGCATCTAATGCATCTTTTTATTGTGCGCATGCCGGACATGAAAGCTTTCTGGCACCTCCATCCTGACCAGACCCAGCCCGGCGACTTTGCCGTGAACCTGCCCATCATGCCGGAAGGCCAGTACAAGCTTTATGCTGATATCGTGCACCACACCGGCTTTCCCGAAACGCAGGTTGCTACCGTGAACCTGCCGGCGGTCACGGGTGAAGCGCTCAGCGGCGATGATTCTGGCTCGCTCGATCTAGTTCCGGCTGATAAAGTCGCGCAGCTTTCAGGCGGCTATCGCATGGTGTGGCAGCGCGACGAGCTTTCTTCCAAAGATCTTTCTTCCAACGGCCGCCCTTTCAAAGCCGGCCAGCCTTATTGGTTCCGCTTTCGCGTGGAAGATAAAGACGGCAAGTCCGCCGCCGATCTTGAGCCTTACATGGGCATGGCCGCGCACGCGGTTTTCCTAAGCGCAGATGGCAATGTTTTCGCGCATGTCCATCCCGCAGGTTCGGTGTCCATGGCAGCGATCAATCTGGCTGAAGGCCACAGCGCAAAGATGGATATGACAAACATGAACCACGCCGCACCTTCAGCGGAGATATCCTTTCCTTACGGCTTCCCCAAGCCGGGTGACTACCGCATCTTTGTGCAGATAAAGAGAGCAGGCAAGATTGAAACTGGGGAGTTTGTAGCAAAGGCGGAATAGCCCCAAAATCTTTGAAACACGGAGGAAATGAGGAAATGGAGGGCTGCAAGGTCAGTATGTGACCTCTTCACAACCAAAATATCTGTTTGACGTCTTTCCTCTGCTTCCTCCTTTCCTCCGTGTTTCAAAGGTTTTTGCCATTGCTCAATTCCAGGCGTACAATTCTCTTCGAAATGTCCCGTTTCTTTCACGGCTTCACTTGACGGTAGTCCGCCAAACCTCCGGTCGGACGTTCTCTACCCTCATCTCTGAATAAGCCGAAAGGAAGAATCTCCATGTTTCGTTCCACGCTGCGAAGAATTTCTGCCGTCTCGCTTTTGCTGTTGAGCTCTGTTTGTGCATTTACTCAAAGCAAGTCGCGCCACTTTGAATTGAATTACTCTTTCACCGTTCGCATCACTGATCCCGGCAAGCCGCTCGATATCTGGTTTCCCGTGGCCCAGTCTGACCAGTTTCAGCAGGTAAAGGTGCTTTCCAAAAGCGGCGATCTCGCGCTCAAAGAAACAACAGAGCATGAGTACGGCAACAAGATGTTTTATGCCCATACGGATAAAGCCACTCAGCCCGAATATCACTTTACCGTTAAATATGATGTAGTGCGGCTGGAGCATCTGGCCGCGGTGTCGCTCAAACAGCCTGCTTCGGAAAAAAGTCTGCAACGCTTCTTGCAGGCAGACAAGCTGGTGCCGATTACAGGCAAGCCTGCCGAACTCGCCGCCGCCCAGGTCAAGCCGGGCATGTCTGATCTCGACAAAGGGCGCGCGTTTTACGATTACACGTTCTCGACCATGAAATATGACAAGACAGGAACCGGCTGGGGTCGAGGCGATACGCTATGGGCATGTGACGCCAAGCACGGCAATTGCACAGACTTCCATTCGGTCTTTATTTCCATGGCCCGTTCGCAGAAAATTCCTGCTCGCTTTGAAATGGGACTGTCACTGCCGGAAGGCCAGAATTCCGGACAGATTGCGGGTTACCACTGCTGGGCTGAGTTTTATACTCGCGATCGCGGCTGGTTCCCGGTGGACATTTCTGAGGCGTGGAAGCACCAGGAAAAGAAAGACTACTTTTTTGGCGCTCATGACGTGAATCGCGTGCAGTTTAGCGTGGGACGCGATTTACAACTCAGCCCCGCGCAACATAGCGATCGTGTTAATTACTTGATTTTCCCTTATGTTGAGCTGGCTGGAGAGCCATATCCCAATGTGGCCAATGCCTTTTCGTTCACTGACGTAGGCAGTAGTCAGCAGGCCCAACGCGCTTCACGCTAAGAAAAATAGATTTCATTGCAGATTCATGGCCTGGATAACCTCTATATCCGGGCCTTTTTTTCCATAACGGATACGCTTTTAGTAAAAAGCTGGTACTCCCACCGTCGTTTCTTCTGCCAATCCTCGAATGAAACTTTAGTAACGCCAGCAGGTGCACGAAGAGGTACGTGTGTATGTACAAGTGCTTGAAAACAATGTGAAAATGACACGAACTTCCAACAAAAGCACTTCGGGTTTTTATCCGGAAACGCGAGTGTAGGGCTCGAACACGTGTTTGAGCACGACAAACAAAAGCAGAGGAGAAAACGCTCAATGAGATTTTTACAAAGGATGTGTTTCGTGGTGCTTGCCTCAGGGCTGGCACTGGGCCAGACAGCGAATAACGGCTCTGCCGGCGCAGGATCAGTGGCAGATGAACTCAAGGCTTTGCGTGAAGCGATTGGCGAGCAGCAGAAGCAAATTGCGCAGCAGCAACAGCAAATTCAAACATTGGAACAACGGCTGCAGGACAAGACATCAGGCACGCCGCATGTAGCCGACGCATCATTGCGCATGGCATCGCCTGCGCCTGCAACAACTGTCGTTCAGGAAACCGAAAAGCCGAAAGAGTCGCCTCTGTCGTTCAGGATCGGCGGCACGGAGTTCACGCCCGGCGGCTTCGTGGATTTTGAAAATGTTTTCCGCTCCACCAATACCGGTGGATCCAGCGCAACTACCTTCGGCGGCATTCCGTTCAGCAACACCGTGCAGGGACACCTCACGGAATTCCGCGTCACTGGCCAGTATTCGCGTTACAACCTGAAGGTTACCGGCAAATACGGGACCAACAACGTAACGGGCTACCTTGAAGGCGACTTCAACGGCAATGATCCGGCCAACGTTTTCGTAACCTCAAATTCCCATACCAACCGCATTCGTCTCTATTGGTTGGACCTGAAGCGCGGCCAGTGGGAGTTCCTGGCCGGACAATCGTGGGGCCTGGAGACACCGAACCGCAAAGGGCTCTCGCCGAATCCTGCTGACCTGATGCTGACCCTCGGCGAAGATGCGAACGTTCACGTAGGCGTTCCTTATTCACGCGCCGGACTGTTCCGCGCAGTATGGCACCCCAGCGACAATTTCCAATGGGGCGTGGAAATGCAAAACCCGCAGCAGTTCGTCGGCGCGGGAGAAGTGATCTTCCCCTTCGCGTTCAATGCCCAATTAGGCCCGCAATTTGATGCCAACAATAACAACGGGACACCCAATGCGTTTCCGGACATCCTCACGAAGCTGGCCTGGGACACCGGCTCAAAGGCCAGTGTGCACTTTGAAGTGGGCGGCATCCTGACCAGCAAAAAGTTCACTGTATTGCCGGTTGGTGGAACTGCCTTCAGCAGCCATAGCAAAACTGGCGGCGGAATTCTGGGCGGAGTCAACTTTGGCTTCAACAAGAACTTCCGCATTATTGGGCATGGCATGTGGGGCAGCGGAATTGGCCGTTACATGATTGGCTCCGGTCCGGACGCGGTCGTGTTCCCGGTTGCGACAGGTCCTGCCGCGTTCAATGCTGACATTTCGCTAGTAAAGTCGGGCAGCGCGATTGTGG
>DATBVH010000432.1:0-9225 GCA_036515395.1 Candidatus Angelobacter sp. | reverse complement strand
TAGATGCGAGCGGCGGAAAAGGTGATGACAGGGCGTGGCAAGAACGATTTCTGTGAGAACTCCCTGAATCTGCATGCTTGCTGCAGACATTTTCGGGATGTTTCGACTTGCCCTCGCGGCTGCTCGTGCTTCGCTCAACATGACAGGGATAGAGGGATTCGTGGAAGCGTATAGAGCAGCGGAGCCGGTCCCTCGCTCAGCCACCCCAGCCCGCGCAAAACCGGCGTGGTCCGGGGGCCCCGGTCTCGCGGCGCTCGGGATGGCAGGTCGTTGCTACCGCGCCACAGCCGTAACCAAATCCATTTGTTTCTTTTTCTGCGTTTCCACGGCAGAAAGATCGGGCTCAAAGCAGCGGCGACAGCGGGCTTCATACATTCCGGCTGCGCCCACGACGATGAGGTCTTCGTTGGCGATCAGCCGTTGTGTGTGCTTGGCGGGATTGCCGCACTGCATGCAGATGGAAAGCGTCTTGGTGATTTCGTCGGCCACGGCGAGCAGCTCAGGCATGGGATGGAAGGGGCGGCCAAGATAATCGGTATCGAGCCCGGCGATAACGATGCGCTTGCCCATATCGGCCAGGCGGACGACGAAGTCGATCATGGCTTCGCCGAGAAACTGCGCTTCATCAATGCCGATGACTTCTGTCCGCACGTCGAGCTTGGCCTGGACTTCCATGGCGTTGCTGACAGCTTCAGCGTGAATGCGACCGTCATCATGCGAGACAATCTGATCGCTGGCGTAGCGTTGGTCGATAATGGGCTTGAAAATTTGCACGCGCTGGCGCGCGATCTCAGCGCGGCGCAGCCGGCGGATCAACTCTTCACTCTTGCCGCTGAACATTGGCCCACAGATCACTTCAATCCAGCCCAGATTTCCCCGCATTGCATTCATTCAGAAAGCTCCTCTATCACGAGACGTGTGCCACGTCTCCTACCCACAAATCTTTGGTGCTTCATTCATGAGACGTAGCGTGCTACGTCTCTACGCCGTGTTGTACGCACGTCCCAAAAGTCTCTGTTGCCCGCGCCCTTACCCGGCCCCGATTGCCGCCGGCTTACGCTGCATAAATTCATTGAATTGTTCAAAGCTCGTAAAAATTTCTGTGGCGCAGCCCAGCAGCCATCCGCTGATATGCTCCACCGGCACCCCACAGATCAAATAAACGGGAATGCCCATGCGATGCGCGAAGGTCAACTCGCCTTGCGTACCCGCGCCGCGTCCGGCGTACTGGTCCCAGTAGCAGACAATCGCGTCACAGCGGTGCTCAATCACGTTAAGATCATAGGCAATGATCTTTTTTACCGTCTTCCGGAAGCGCTCCAGATCGGTCATCTTCCAAGCGCGAAACTCACGCGCTTCAGTCTCTGTCAGGTCCTTGAGCTCATCTTCGGCGGGATCGTAAACCTCGTGTCCCAAGACCTTCAGCGCGGGTGTAATCTCAGCGCGCCAGCCCTTGCCAAGGTCAGAAGAATATTCGATAGAACCTGCAAGATAGAAAAACATGACATGCGATTGTCGGCGATTCGCCGGCGTGCGTCAACGCAGATTTGCTGGGATTTGGAGCCGTTTTCCAGAGGTGGTGCACAGTTTTTCCACGTTTATCGGAATCAAGCAGTCCCGTGGCATCCTCAGTGACAATTACTAAAGGAACTACCGGCAACTCACCACCCATTGCCAGTTACCATCGCGAGACGAGAAAATGGGTTTTCAATTAGGTCTGATGGAACAGGATGCTTGTAATCGCCTTTAGTGGAAAGCTCGGGAGTGGCAAGACAACGATAAGCAACGCCGTCGCGACAGCGCTGGGTTGGCCTCTCGCCGGGTTTGGGGACTATGTGCGGCAGGTTGTTCGTGAAAGAGGGTTGGATGGCACGAGAGAGAATTTACAGGCAGTCGGCACTGAACTCCTCGAAGCAGACCCACGCGAATTTTGCAAAGCGGTTCTTTCTAGTGGTGGTTGGATCCGAGGCGAACCTCTCTTGATTGACGGCCTCCGGCATGTGAAAACCATCGCCATCATTCAAGAACTCATATCACCCGCAACACTCAGAATTATTTCCATTTTGGTACCAGAGGCTACGCGGCTGCAGCGTCTGGGGCAACGTGATCAAGTCGAAGCAGCTTCTACTGGTATTATTGAGGCACATTCTTCCGAACAAGAGGTCGGTTCTATTCTTTGCAGCCATGCTGATTTGGTGCTCGATGGGGAAAAGCCGGTAAGCGTGCTTGTCGCAGAAATTATTGATTGGATCAGGTTGCAATCATGAAGTCGCAAATGCCAGCACTGCGCACCAGAAATGTTGCAAGGCTTGTTTTCCAGATTTTTATCAACAGCTTTTCCAGCGATTCCAGCGATTTTGCAGTGGATAACGCGGAACCAAATTTGGTAAGCATCTTGACCGCAGATGAACACGTCCCTAGCATCGGAACACGCGGTTTCTGCATGGCAAAATACAAAGTGTCACCTAACCAGCATGTCCTTACCTTTCCCGCACCCGCGGCTGGCTTTCCTCGTTCGGAAAGTGCACATTCTGAATTGGACACCGCCATCTCTACCCTAATAGAATCGGCCGTTCCTGTCACAGCAGAGCCTAACCGTCTTTTGCATTGTGAAGTTGTGCTCTCAGGTTCTTATCGCAAAGCGTTCGAAGCTTTGAAAGCCACATACGAAGAGTTTCGAGACTTGGGATGCACGATCTTGTCACCTGCCAATGTGTCCATTGTGCGCGAGGAACATGGTTTCGTCTACATGCAGGGAGAAGAAACACAAACACCTGAAGGAATAGAGGATCGTCATCTCAAGGCGATCCAGAGGGCAAATTTTGTTTGGCTTCATGCGCCCGAAGGGTACGTAGGTCCGACAGCTGCTTTGGAAGTTGGATATGCTAATGCCGTAGGTGTCCCAGTTTACGCGACACAAGAACCGACCGATCCCATTTTGAGATCGTTTGTTCGCATCGTAGATTCGCCGTCGTCGGTGCTCAAGGCCGTACCCCAGCATCCTGAGCCTCCCGCGCCCGCCCTCAATGCATTTCAGGAATACTACAAACGTGCCGCGATCCAGCGCGGCTACACGAAAGAACAGCCTAAAGATTGTTTGCTCCTGATGGTTGAAGAAGTTGGAGAATTGGCTAGGGCATTGCGCAAACGCGAGAAACTGGTTCGCCATGGCTCCTACAAAGGATCAAACGAGGCGCACGAACTCGCAGATGTGTTTCTGTATGTCGTGCACATGGCCAACGTCTTAGGCCTGGATCTTGCGAGTATCGTCCAGGAAAAAGAAATCATTAACGTTGAGAAATTCCTTGCCAGATAGCAAGACGCTACCAGCTCGTGAGGCTTTGGATTCGTCGGAAGGACTGTCACCGCCGACCTTCGAGAAGCTCGCAGTCGAGCGCAAGTTATTGCAGGATTTTTGTTCCTTGCACATTCAAAGTGTTGAGACCTTCCTTGCTCGTTCGGTTCCAGTCTTTAAGCTCAATCATGAAGAAAAAGAGCCCTCCGAATTCAAACACATTACGAGTAGCGCTACGTGCTTCGAGTCAATAGACAAATGTCCTGAACAATTCCGTCCTGACAAGAATAAGGATTCAAAAAATCTGAAAGAACTCGGTACTGAGTTCGCCCGCACCGCTATTGACTCGTCGCTAGACAAATGGAAGTCTGACAAAGCAGCGGAAATTTATTGCAGTTGCCGTGGGCTCCCCTATGTTTTGTCACAGCTCGAAACGTGGCATCCCAAAATTGATGAGCATTTGGACAGGATTTTCTATCAATTGAGAGATCCCGGTCGATTTGCTATCGGCGAGGCGAAGGAAGACAAAACGCAACTGGATAAAGTTAAGGAGCGTGAGAGTTGGTACAAGCCGAATGCATACCACACTTACTGGACCCTTGAGCTGTTACGAATCCTTGGTGATTCCAGGTTTGAGGCAGGGCGGATAAAAAGCAAGCACTTCGCCAAAGCACAAACCAGCCGTGACCAAATGCGTGCTTGGGCCAGGCAGCAGTTGGGATTTCAGGTAGCGTTGCATTCAGCTGATTCTTCAGTGCTCGATTCTGATCAACTCGCCTGGTCACTTGCCATAATGATTAGTCAACCCCAACTCTACGAGTCACACTTGGCGGAGCAGGACTTTATCAGGCAAGCTTTTAAATGTTTATTCAGTACCCAGGAACGTGTCGGGACGTGGCGACATTACGCCCCTTTGTTTCACTATCCCAGTGTGGGAAACGCTTACTGTTATGTTTTTGAAACCTTTGCCGCAATCCTCACGGAGGCTTTGAAACCCGAGGCCGGGTTCGTTCGTACGACACTAAAGCAATATTTCGTGCCACTAATGCAACTTTGGCGATATTCAGTTTCGACTCAGACTAAAAGTCACAATGGAGAACTGGCATGGTCCTCCGGACACAGAATCAACCCTTGTTTAGAAAGCTGGGCGACAGGAAGCGTTTTTGAGTTCGCCCAAGCGCTACGGCGACTTGTCGGCATTTGGACACGCGATGCCGCTCTCCCTTCTCTGAATTACAAAATGCCGTTTCCAGCCAAGGAGAAGGCAAGAGAGAAGGCAATCGAGCGCGCCCAGGTTTGGACTAGCCAAGACCTAGCAGATCGATTATGGACTATGTTCGTTAATCCTGTGAGCACTGCACAAGCCGAAAATGAAGTGGATCCGGATCAACCACTTGTCGGAAAGAACAATGCACGGGCTGCTATCCTTTTCGGGCCTCCTGGAACCAGCAAGACGGCCTTGGTGAGTGCTATAGCAGGTGCCATTGGGTGGAAATATATTGAATTGCACCCAAGTCACTTTGTGGCGGATGGCCTTCCGAATGTTCAGCATACTGCCGATCTAATTTTTAGCAAGTTAATGGAATTGGATCATGCTGTGGTTCTCTTTGACGAGATTGATGAGCTTGTGAGAGAGCGAGATATCGAGCCCGACCAGTTTGGGCGGTTTCTGACCACGAGCATGCTTCCGCGACTCGCTGAACTCTGGAAGGCCCGCAAGATTATGTATTTCGTGGCTACCAACCATATTGAATATTTTGACCGCGCCATAACCAGAAGCGAACGTTTTGACGCGATCATCCTCGTAAGCCCACCATCGTTTCACGCCAAAACGGCTGAGACACTGCGCATACTTAAAGATGATCACGGAATTAAAGTGCACTTTGATAAGAAAATTACTCAAGAGAGTATTGAAGCCGCCATGCCCGCTGATCTGTGCAAATCAGCTGAAGGTGTGCGGACAAAACAAGAGAGAGAACAGGTCAAGGGCCAGGCCTTACCAGGGGATCGTGCTTTGGCAAAATTTGCGTTGCTGCGATGGGATGAATTGAATGAACTGGCTTTGCATTTGAAGAACGGATTGGCTGAGAAAAAGGTTATAACCGAGGACGCGCTGAAAGCAGCCCTGCTGAATATAAATGATACAAAGTCACGAAGTTTGGGCGCCTATTGCCGGTTTATATCAGATAAGGGAGATTACGAACGTTTTGACGCTTCCCGGAAGGCTGTTTGGGTCATTACTGAGATTGAAGGGCGCAAGGCTGGCGCACCACTTCCTGCACCCGTCGAAACCGTTAACGGATTGCTAGTTGTTCGAGCGACCGTGGGACCTATGACTAATGTAGAGATTCCTGGGTTCCGTGTCGAAGCAGCCGATGAAAAAGGCGAGGCAGGGCGAATAAAATTAAGGAAATCATAAATACTGTCCAGAACGATCTTTCGCGCTTTGGGTCAGAAGAACTACTCGTACTTCAATGCTCGAAATGGCTCTATGTTCATGCTATTCATCGCTCGCCGCTCAGCCACCGCCCCGGAGGGTCCGATTGAAGTTTCTTTACGTCTTTGCACTCATTCTTCTTCAAACCAGCTTTATTTTTGCGCAGCGTAATTTTCAGCAACAGCCGGCTTACTCACCGCAGCTTACCGGCGAACTCAAACAGTTGCAGGAAGCGGCGTTGAAGAGCGACTATGCCTGGGACCAGCTGGCCCACCTGACAAACAATATCGGGCCAAGACCGGCGGGATCGGCGCAAGCCAACCACGCTGCGCAATATGTTGCCGCTGAGCTGCGCAAGCTCGGGCTCGACGTGAAGCTGGAAAAAGTTGTTGTCCCGCACTGGGTACGCGGAGAAGAAACCGGAGCGCTGGTGGAATTTGCCGGCATGGCTCCCGGAACAACGCAAAAAGTGGTGCTCACGGCGCTGGGCGGCAGCGTAGCTACGCCCGCACAGGGAATCACTGCGGAAGTGGTGGTGGTGAACAACTTTGAGGAGCTGGGTGCGCTCAGCCGGGACAAAGTTGCCGGGAAGATCGTGCTGTTCAACTACAAATTTGATAAGGAGCTTGCGGCCACGGGCCACGGCGGAGCTGCCTATGGCGAAGCGGTAATCTATCGCGCCATTGGAGCGAGCGCAGCGGCAAAACAGGGAGCGATTGCTGCGTTGGTGCGGAGCGTGGGCGGCGCGGATTATCGCATTCCGCATACGGGCGCGATGATCTATCTAAAGGACGCTCCGCAGATTCCGGCCGCGGCTGTTACCGCGGAAGACGCCGACACGCTGGCGTATCTGGCGAAACAAGGAAGCGTGCGCATGCGCCTGGTGTTAACGCCGCAGAAACTAGCTGACGTGGATTCATACAATGTCGTCGCGGACCTGAAAGGAAGCGAGCTGCCGGACCAGGTGGTCATCGTTTCCGGCCATCTGGATTCATGGGACCTGGGTACCGGAGCCATTGATGACGGCGCTGGAGTGGTGGTAGCCATGCAGACTGCACAATTGATTAAACAGCTTGGCCTGCATCCCCGGCGAACGATTCGCGTGATTGCGTGGATGAATGAAGAGTTTGGCACATCCGGCGGACACGCCTATGCCGCCGACCATAAAGCGGAAATGGCAAAACATTTTGCGGCGATAGAAAGCGATCTTGGCGCAGGACATCCCACGGGCTTTACCATGTCAGCCCCGGCGGGAAACATGGCGATGCTGCAGCCGACAGCGCAGATTTTGCAAGCGAGCGGAGCAGGAATGCTTCGAACATCAGAAGACACTGAGACCGATATTGGGCCACTGCTTGCTCTGGGTGTGCCTTGCTTTGGGCCGATTCAGGACGAGCGCTTTTACTTTAATTACCACCACACCGCCGCCGATACTCTGGATAAAGTAGTCCCGCGCGAGTTGCAGGAAAACGCAGCGGTAATGGCGGTACTGGCTTATTCACTGGCGAATCTGCCAAAAGACCTGGAACGGCCTGCGTCGAAGCCGGAGCGGGAGTTTTGATATTTGAATTCAGCGTATCCAGCGGGTACGCACTCGGCTGCCGCTGTTGCCTGCCGACAGGCTATCCAGCGGGAACGATTTGCATCCAGGCGCGCTGAACGGCTAGGCTAAACAGTTTCGTGACCCTACTCCGGAGGAGCAATGCTTTTACAACGAATTCTCAAATCTGCAGCCGTGATCGCGGTGGCGGCCTGTTCCGCATTTACCCAGACCCAAGCGAAAACGCCGGCGGCGAAAAAGTCGAGCCAGGCATCCGGCGCATCATCGGCTACGCATGCCAAAGGCGCAGCGACCGTGGCGGAAGCGCAGGCGTTCATTAAGAAAGCAGAAGCGCAGCTTTTCGATCTCGGTATCCGCGCAAGCAGAGCGCAATGGGTGCAGGAGAATTTTATTACCGACGACACGGAGGCGCTGTCGGCACAGGCGAATGAGAAGCTGACGGCGGCGACTACGCAGCTGGCGCTGGATGCACGGCGTTTTGACGGGCTGAAGATGCCTCCGGAGCTGGCGAGGAAATTTTTGTTGTTGAAGCTCTCACTCACGGCGCCTGCACCTAATAATGATGCCGAGCGCAAAGAGCTGACCGAGCTGGCCAGCAAACTCGATGGCATGTATGGCAAGGGCAAATACTGCAAGCAGGTTGAAGGCAAGGAAAAATGTTTTTCACAGAATGATCTTGAACGCATCATGGCCCACAGCACGAATCCGGATGAGCTGCTGGACGCATGGGTGGGCTGGCACAAAATTTCTGTCCCGATGAAAGACAAGTATGCGCGGTTTGTGCAGCTTTCCAACAAAGGCGCGACTGAGCTGGGCTTTAAAGATACGGGCGCAATGTGGCGCAGCAACTATGACATGTCGCCAGAGGAATTCAGCGCGGAAGTGGAGCGGCTGTGGCGGCAAGTAGAACCGTTTTATATTTCGCTGCATACGTATGTCCGCAAGCAGCTGATCAAGAAATATGGCAAGGCAGCGGAGCGTCCGGATGGGATGATTCCCGTGCATTTGCTGGGGAATATGTGGGCGCAGGAGTGGGGCAATGTTTATCCGCTGGTGGCGCCTGCGGATGGCGGCCAGGGCTATGACTTGACGAAGCAGCTCGAGAAGCAAGGCCTGGGTTCAGGGCCGGCGACGCTCGACAACGCCAAGAAGATGGTGAAGTATGGCGAGAATTTCTTTACCTCGCTGGGATTCGCGCCGCTGCCGCAAACTTTCTGGGAGCGGTCACTGTTTGTAAAGCCGCAGGACCGCGACGTGGTTTGCCACGCGAGCGCGTGGGACGTCGATTCAAAAGACGATCTGCGTTTGAAGATGTGCATTGAGGTGAAGGACGAAGACTTTGTTACGATCCACCATGAGCTGGGACACAACTTTTACCAGCGCGATTATAAGACGCAGCCGCCGCTGTTCCAGGACAGCGCGAATGATGGCTTCCATGAGGCCGTGGGCGATACCATCGCGCTTTCCGTGACGCCGGAATACCTGAAGGAAGTTGGGCTGCTGGATGCGGTGCCTCCGGAGAGCGCCGACATCGGCTATCTGCTGAAGCAGGCGATGGACAAAATTGCATTTCTGCCTTTTGCCTTGATGATCGACAAATGGCGCTGGGAAGTTTTTTCCGGACAAGTCACGCCGGCACAGTACAACAAAGCGTGGTGGGACCTGAAAGAAAAATACCAGGGCGTTGCGCCGCCAGTGGATCGCAGCGAAGCGGATTTTGATCCGGGCGCGAAATATCACATTGCGTCGAACACGCCGTACGTGCGCTACTTCCTGGCGCGAATTTTGCAGTTCCAGTTTCATCGCGCGCTGTGCCAGGCGGCGAGAATCCAAGGACCGCTGCACAGGTGCTCCATCTATAAGAATAAAGCGGCGGGCGAGCGCCTGAACAAAATGCTGAGCATGGGCAAGAGCAAGCCGTGGCCGGACGCG
>DATBVH010000431.1:0-2961 GCA_036515395.1 Candidatus Angelobacter sp. | reverse complement strand
GTTCAGCATGAAAATCGCACAAAGCAATTCAACGTCGGCGGATTTACGCCAGCCATTGTGCCAGTACGCGCGCTTAAGACGGACCAAGGCCGGTTCTATAACGACGCTGACGAGATGCAGCGTTCCCGCGTAGCGGTGCTGGGATCAGACGCCAAGGACAAACTTTTTTCCGGCCAGCCCGCGCTGGGTGAAACGGTGCGCATTGCCGGGATCAGCTTTGAAGTGATCGGCGTGCTTGAGGCCAAAATGCAGGAAGAAGGGAACGATAACGTAAACGCGATTGTGTACATCCCTTTTTCCACCATGGGCGACATCCGCGACACGCGCTACCTTGACGGAATATGGCTGGATTACGACGGCATGGAATATGAGAAAGTCGAGGGCAACATCCGTAGCGTGCTGGGCTCGTTCCACGGCTTCAACGGCAAGGACCCGCGCGCGGTGTTTGTCTGGAACACGATGAAGAACCTGAACAACTGGCAGATCATTACTATGGCGTTGCAGGTTTTGCTGACAATTATCGGAACGCTTACTCTGGGAATTGGCGGCGTGGGATTGATGAACATCATGCTGGTTTCCGTGACCCAGCGAACACGCGAAATTGGCGTGGAAAAAGCGCTGGGTGCGCGGCGGCGCGACATCCTGACTCAGTTCCTGGCTGAAGCCATGGCCATTACTTTTGCCGGCGGGCTGCTCGGGGTGGCCGTGGCTTACGTGATCTCGTGGATTATCGGGTCCATTCCCGTTTACAGCGTAATGGCCAAGAATGCTGAAGCCGGCGATATCCGCCTTGCTATTTCTCCCATACACCTGCTGGTTTCCACGGGGATTTTGATTGTGGTGGGACTCATCAGCGGCATGCTGCCCGCGATTAAGGCGTCTCGCCTGGATCCAATTGAAGCATTGCGTTATGAATAGATGGTTGGCTAGTCAGCGATTTTGTGTGCTACGCCCTGGAGCACAACCTTCCAATTCGCGCCGTTATCTTCTGACGATACCACTTTGAAAACCTCTGTCTTTGCATCGGTGAATTCGTTCGTGACTCGAATCACCGTAGTCTTGCCGTTTGATTCAAAGCTGGAATCGTCATAAGTCCAAAGATTGCCTTTGATCGTAATTCCACCAGTCATTGGCTTGGCGCCGGGATCGGAGAGCGTGGTGAAAGAATAATTGCCGCTCTTGCTGTTATACGAGTACACGGTGAACTGGCGATGGTCACCGGCTGCGCCCATCCTGACCAGTTGATCGCAGACCAAATAAGAGCCCTGTGGAGACCAGCGGCATTCCAGAGTGGTGGAAGTTTTCTGTCCGCTGGTAAAAGCGCCTTCTGTATCCCATTTGCCGACGAAAACGCCGAGCTTTTTTGTGGGATCTTCAACGGACGCGGAGGGCGGTGCTGGCGCGGCTTGCATTGGCGCGGCTTGGGCGGATTTGGTCTGAGGCGAGTTGGATTGCGCGGCATTGCACTGGATACTGATACCAAGAACGATGGCTAACGTGAATAACGCGGCAAGAGTTCGTGCGCGCATAGTCTTCTCCCGAATTTCAAGCGAGCGGCTGAGGTGGAACGCAATTCTACCAAAACACAAGGTCCCTCGATCCTGCGCGCACGCTGAAGAAAACGCGAGCTGCTTACGGATCTCGGGATGACGAACTTTGAAGTGAGGCAATGCCTCTCGTGGTTTATTCAAACCGACCGTCGGAAACGTATTTTATGGAATGGTCTAGATCGTCCGACGGATCGTCTGCGAGTAAAGCAGCGTGCGCTCCTTAAATCCCAGGCGGCAATAGATTTCGATGGCTCGCTTGTTGTCCGTGCGGACGGTAAGAAACGGGCGCTCGCCGCGAGCACGAATGCGGTCGACCAGGCCGCGCACGATGGCAGTCGCGTAGCCGCGACCTTCATAACCGGGCATCGTGGCCACAGTAGTGATCTCACGATAACCGGCAAGGTGCAGGCGCAGGCCGCCCATGGCCACCAGCTTGCCTTCTTCGCGGATGCCCAGGAATTGTCCCAGCTTCTGGATACGTGGACAAAGTGTGCGGCCCGGACGCGTGGCCGTGTACAGCACGCTCATCTCAGGAACGTCGACGGGAGTAAGTTCGATGACTTCAGGTGCGGCTTCGCGTTCGGTAGATGGCGGAGTCACTTCGGTTTCCTGAACCATCTGGTTCAGTTCCACTGCTCGGACAATCTCCCAACCTGCTGGTATTTGCGGCGGTGAGGTGAAGTAAAGCGTGACCGCGTCGCGCTGGATGAGTTGAGCCAGCGAATCAAACGCCATAGCGGTGTTGGCAGCAAGCGCGCCGAGCAAAGTCATCTCCGGCGGAAATCTGCGTGCCAGGTCTGAGGTATGCGCATGCTGCGCCTGTTTGGTCGTCAGCGCAGTCCAGATTGGGCGATCAAGCGGGAGCATGCGCTAGCAGTCTATCGCATTGACGCTAGACATTCTTCGTTTTCAAGAACGTCCCCTTCTCCAGCTCCGTAAACGCTTCGCGCAATTGTTCCTGCGTGTTCATTACGATTGGGCCGTACCACGCCACCGGCTCCTGCAGCGGCTTGCCGGAAACCAGAAGAAAGCGGATGCCGTCTTCACCGGCCTGGACGGCGATTTCGTTGCCGCTGTCAAAGAGAATGAGCGAGCGATTATCAGCGTGGGAGGGCGGAGCCGTATCCAGCCAGTTCACGCTTTCCGTCGGGACTGCAAGAGGGCCAGATGCGTTGCAGAATTTCCCTGAGCCGCCGAAGACATAAGCAAAAGCATGGCGTGTGTGTTCTACCGGCAAGGTCTTGCGCCGGCCAGGCGCGACCGAGACATCGATATACGTGGGATCGGCAGCGATGCCTTCCACCGGGCCTTTCTTGCCCCAGAAGTTTCCGCAGACAAGCCGCACATGCGTTCCGTCATCGTCAGTGATTTCAGGAATCTCCGCGGACTTTACTTCCTGGTAACGAGGCGG
>DATBVH010000430.1:0-10977 GCA_036515395.1 Candidatus Angelobacter sp. | reverse complement strand
CAGCTCCTTATCCTTCCATGCATACGCTCCCGGGGCTCGGCTCACGCTATGCCGATCTTTACCGTGAAGCCAAGATTCAGGAAGCGGTGTATGCCTTTGTCACGCAGCAATTTGAGATGGCCAAGATTCAGGAAGCAAAAGAGCTGCCCATCGTCCGCGTAATGGATGCGGGCGTTGTTCCAGAGAAACGTTCAAGTCCTATCCGCAGCCTGATCGTGGCCGGCAGCGTTTTCGGGGCATTTGTTTTGGCATGCTTGTGGGTGCTAGGGAAGTATCGCTGGCAGCAAATTCCGGTCGACGATTCTTACCGGCTGCTGGCGGCTGATGTTGCAGGAGAGTTCCGCTCTGTTGTTGCAAAGTTGCGGCGCAGGACCAGCTGAAGAGCATGTGCTGGACAAATTCTGAGTAGGAGTATTCATGGCTCCCGGACACGAAGGTCGAGAATGGGAATCTCTCCAAGATGCAGATCAGTCCATCAGGCGGTATTTCCGCGATCTCACGGAATTGGCCCCGCTTCTGCCATACAACTCCATCACTAGAATTGTCTCGTCCTTTCTCGATGCATTTGCGGAACAGCGTACAGTTTATGTTTTTGGCAACGGCGGCAGTGCTGCCAGCGCCTCGCATCTGATGTGCGATATCAACAAAGGCGCCAGCGCGCCCGGCGATGGCAAGCGCCCCAGGGTTATGGCTCTCACCGACAATGTTTCACTGATTACCGCCTGGGCCAATGACTTCGGGTATGAACGCATTTTTTCTGAGCAGTTAAAGACGTTCATCAGGCCGCGTGATATAGCTTTCGCTATCAGCACAAGCGGCGATTCTCCCAATGTTTTGCTGGCGCTGGAAACAGCCAGAGAATATGGAGCTATGACTGTTGGGCTGGGCGGGTGCCAGGGTGGGCAGATGAAATCGCTGTGCGACGTTTGCGCCGTCATCCCATCAGATAACGTTCAATTGGTTGAAGACCTTCACCACGCTACTATTCATTCAATTTTTGTTGCCGTGCGCGAAAGTTTACTTGCCGGAAAAGCAAAAACTCTCATGGCGCGCGCGGCGTCGTTTTAAGGCTCTGCATGAAAATCGCTTTTGACCTGCGGAGAATCGCGAACCCGGGCATCGGCCGGTACATGAAGTGCCTGGCCGAATCTATTACCGCGCAAGCGCCAGAACATGAGTATCTACTGATCCTTCCCCCGCAGAGCGAGCACCTGGTTCATGCGCCAGGCGCGCAAAAACTCTGCACCGGCCTGAAGTACTATTCTTTTCGGGAACAATTTGAGCTACCACGAATTCTCAGTCGCTACAAAGTTGATCTTCTGCACTCACCACATTTCCTCCTGCCGCTGGTGCATCCATGCCCCGCAGTTGCTACCATTCATGACGTGATCTACATGGCTTGCCCGGAAGACCTTCCGTCATTCGCCGGACGCCTTTATTACCGCACAATGATGACCGCCTGCCCCCGCATGGCCACTCGCATCATTACTGATTCTGAGCACTCCAAAGCTGAGATCGTGCGTTATCTGAATGCCAATCCAGAAAAGATTGAAGTCGTTTATCCGGCAGTCGATCCAGTTTTTCAATGTCCAGCGAACTCGAATCAAATTGCTTCAGTGCGTTCCAAATTCGGCATTCATAGAGATTACATCTTGTGCGTGGGCATCTATAAACCGCGTAAGAACCATGCAGGATTATTGAAGGCGTTTCAACTTCTGCTCAAGCGTGGAATACAGTCGCAGCTTGTGATCGCAGGACCCATGGCCGAAGGCGAGCCGTTTCTTCGCAGGCTTGCTCAGGAACTTGGGATCGCGCAGCATGTCATCTTCACCGGCTTTGTCACGGATGTCGATCTTCGCGCACTTTATTCCGGCGCTCGTGTCCACGTTTGCCCGTCAGTCTATGAAGGATTCGGATTTACAGTCCTGGAAGCCATGGCTTGTGGGACGCCCGTAGTCTGTTCATCCTCGACCTCGCTGCCGGAAGTTGCGGGTAAGGCAGCACTCTACTTTGATCCTCATACGCCGGAGGAGATGGCGGTCCAGCTTCGCAGCGCCTTTTCTGATGATGCTGTGCGGGCATCTTTGATTGCGAATGGACGCAGCAACCTGCTTCGCTTCAATTGGGCAGAAACCGCGCGGCAAACATTGGCGGTCTATTACACGGCTCTGCAGCTGCCATTGCCAAGAGCGGCATTCGCATGAAGACAGGTGGCAACCATGGATCTCTGAAGGTTGCGTTTGATGCCTCCGCGCTCAAACCGCAATACAACCACCACGGAATCCAGGTCTACACGCGCAACCTGCTGGCTGCCCTCCGCCGAACGGCCGGATCGAGTGGGATAGACATTCTGCCATTTATTCCTGCATCAGAAGATTCCACCACGAGCGGATTTACAGAAGAACCGGGTTTCCACCCGCGCACATCATCTTTAATGCAATTTGATCGATTCTGGCGTTACGGCGGCGTAAATGCTGCTGCTTTTCTTGATGGCGCCGACATCATGTTGAACCCCAACGGCATTTCGTTACCGATGAACACTCTGCTGCCGACCGTCACCACAATTCATGATCTCACTCCCATGGTGATGCCCTGCTTTCCCAGACGCACCGCGTTTTTTTTGAGATTTCTTCTGGAGCGCTCCGCGAAATCGTCAGCAGCGATTATTACCGTCTCAGAAAACTCCCGGCAGGATCTGATCCGCATTTGCGGCGTTCCTGAGTCGAAAGTGCACGTTGTGTATGAGGGCTATGATCAGGATTTTTTCAATGCTGTTCCTCCAGACGCAGGATTGCTCCAACAATTGCTCGGCAGCCTGGGCATCAACCGACCTTACATCATTCATCACGGTGCAATTCAGCCAAGAAAAAACCTGGTCCACCTGATCTCCGCGTATCGGCAAATGCTCGCGAAAAATCCAAGACTCGACTTCGACCTCGTGCTCGCGGGTCCTCTAGCTTGGCAACATGAAGAAACGGTTAATGCTGCTAAAACCCATAACGCCGGCAAAACCAAAGTCATTCTTACCGGTGCGCTCAATGATCGCGACTTATCTCTGCTGGTGCGCGGTGCATCATTGGAAGTAATTCCATCGCTGTACGAAGGCTTTTGTCTTCCCATGGTGGAAGCCATGGCCTGCGGTATCCCGACCATCGCCGCCAATACTTCCTGCCTGCCGGAGATCTCCGGCGGCGTTCTGCGCTATTTCAGCCCCAATTCTGCTGAAGACATGGCTGCCTGCATGGAAACGGTCTTGCTGTCCCATGACTTGCAAGCTGAGCTTACCGGGCGTGGCAGAGAACGTGCGCAAAAATTCAGCTGGGACCTGTGTGCCGAACAAACTCTGGCTGTAGTCGAGCAAGTGGCGCGCAGGCGCGAAGTACATTCCCGCGCCGCAGGAGTTGCGTTGTGAGGATCGCGATAGATTCATGGACTCTGGCTAGCCGCTTTCGCTGCCAGGGCACATATGTCTACACGCAGAACCTGCTGCGCGAGTTCAAAAAGGTTGCGCGGCATGACACTGGACTGCGCTTCTCACTTTTCGCTTCAAGCCGGAACGGCAACGACGCGATCCACATTGCTCCCGAAGAACGATTCGAACTTTGCTCATCGGCGTTGCTTGATCATGACCGTTTGTGGCGCTTCGGTGGCGCTGGCTTTTCCGCTTCGCGATCTCATGCCGACGTGATGTTTGTTCCCACGGCGGCCACTTTGCCTGTAGGCCATGTGCCTGCCGTCTGCACGATTCACGACGTTACGCCCATTACTATGCCCTCGCATTCGTCTCTGGTGAGCGCAATGCAGCGTGTTTTGCTCAAGGGCTGTGCGCGGTTCTCCCACACAATCATTACGTCCTCAGAATGCTCAAAGAGAGACATCGTCGCGCACTTGGGCGTGCCTGAGGAAAAAGTTGTGGTGATTCATGACGGCTGCGATCAGTCCCTTTTTAATGCCAATCCACCGGACGTGGCAGCGCTTGCCGCGTTACGCGCTCGCCTGGGAATCGAAAAGCCGTACCTGCTTCATCACGGAACAATTCAGCCGCGCAAAAACCTCAACCGCTTGATTGAGGCTTTCCGTCTGATGTTGGCAAACAATGCAGACTTGGATCTTGACCTTGTCTTGGCTGGGCGGCGCGGCTGGGCTTCGGACGACATTGTGAACATGGCCGCAGAGAGCAGCGGGAGAGGGCGCGTAATTCTCACAGGCACTTTAGACGACACCGAGCTGGCGCTGCTGATCAAAGACGCAAGTCTCGCCATTGTGCCCTCATTGTATGAAGGTTTTTCTTTGCCTATGGTTGAAGCCATGTCATGCGGCGTGCCGACAATTGCCTCGAACACGTCATGTTTGCCGGAGATTTCCGGCAACGCTCTTGCATACTTCGATCCCTTGTCTTTTGAAGCGATGGCAGCATGCATGCAAAAGGTGCTGCGCGACTCTGACTTGAGCCGGCGCTTGCGCCAAAAGGGAATTGATCGCGCGCGCGAATTTACCTGGGAGCGTTGTGCGCGCCAAACACTGGATGTCCTGATAAAAGCAGGGCAGGCAAGCAGTAATTCAAACAGATGAGTTATCCGGCAACATCACGCGCAATTGTTCTTGGGCCGCCGAGCTGGCGCTCCGAGTTGATCATTGTTGCAACTGCGCTCGGATTAGCGGCCGGCGCTCTGGTGAGCCCTCTGGCTTTGCCGCTGGCCGTTGGCGGATTAGTGTTCGTTCTCGCTGCTCTTCGCTTCAGGCCTTTGCTCCCGTTGGCAGTCTTCTTCCTGCCGGTCACGCCATTTCTCACCTGGGAGTTTCCCATACGCGATCTGAGTACGCTGGTGCGCTTCAGCCTCTTTGCCGGTATTCTGTTGTATCGCGCTACACATAATGGTGAAGTGCGCAAATGGCTGTGGGGCGGGTGGCTGACGCGCACAATCCTTGTTTATCTGGCGGTTGCCTCTGCATCTGCCGTCCTCCTCAACCCGCTCACGCTTGACGCGCAGCGCGAATTAATGCGGCTCGCGTCTTACGTTTGCTTTTACTATGTCATTACAGACTGGTGCCAGACTGAGGACGGCACCCGCACCTTGTTGAAAGTCCTAATGGCTTCGACCATCGCGGTGGCTCTCTTCGGGCTTTGGCAAGCGCTGACCGGCGGATACTCTGGGCTTTACGACGTGCTTTACCCAGTTCAGGACGAGATTGCGCAAATACCGGCATGGGAAGGTCGCATCACTTCATTTCTTGAACACTATAACGGCCTTGCCGGCTACATCAATCTGATTGTGCCGTTCTGTCTGGTATTTGCGACCGGCGGCATTGATCCTGTTCTGCGCAGCGTAAGCAGATGGTGTCTTGCTCTTGCTGGTCTTGCTCTTTTGCTCACGCAGAGCCGCGGCGGGCTGTTCGCCTTCGTTTCCATTGTGCTGGTGTATGTATTCTTGTCCGCTAGGGATCGTGAAAGTCGTATACGGCAAGTAGCACTTGTTCTGATCGTCTGCCTGCTGGCCGCCGCACTAGCGGGCTTCTTCTTTCAGCGCCTTGGTGAGATTGACGACTTTACTGCCGTCTCGCGTCTGGCTATCTGGGGCGGAGCTTTCACCGTCTTCTCCCAATCACCTCTGTTGGGCGTGGGCTTCGGAAATCTTCGCGGGCTGATGGGCGGACTATTGAATCTGCCTGACGGCTGGACCGGTGACGCGCACAATCTCTATCTGGAACTTCTGGCAGAAACCGGAGTAATAGGTTTCTTGATATTCAGCGCCTTAATTATTCTTGCTCTGCGAGCCGCCCTTAAACAAATGCGCCGCGCGCAAAATGACTTCAACAAAATGATTACTGTAGCCGTGTTCGCCGCAATCTGCGGCGTGCTGGTACACGGAACGGTTGATTACCTGTTCCACACCACGCCTCAGGTCACAGCTTTATTTTTCCTTGTTTTGGGATTGTTAGGCGCCCAGATCTCTTCCCATGGAACAGCTCAGAGCAGGCAGGCCGTCAGATGATTTCGTCGATGATTGCAAAAGAAACGATCAGCACCGACCTCGTACTGGCCTGCAGCATTTGCGGGAGTGCGCAAATACAAAAACTGGACCCGGAGTTCAATTTCTGCTGCTGCCGTTCGTGTGGATACGTGTTTGACAGCCCCAGACCATCGTTCGTTGAAATCAGCGCATTTTACTCGCAGGCAGGGAAGTATGACACTTGGCTTAAGGAAGAACGGGCTCGTGACATGCTGTGGATGCGCAGATTGAAAAAAATCCTACAATCCGGCGCGACGGGTCGACTGCTGGATATCGGCGGAGGCTATGGACAATTTCTCCACCATGCCCGATTTTTTTTCAGCCAGGTTGCCGGAACGGAGATTTCTGCAAGTGCGGCCGCCATTGCAAAAGAGAAATATGGCTTGGCACTTCTCGCCGGACAGATTGAGGACCTTGATCTACCACCGCAATCTTTCGATACGATTACTTTGTTTCATGTTTTGGAGCACGTTCCCGATCCTGGCAAGTTGATCAGCTGTTGCCACACCCTGTTGAGAGCGCAAGGGACGTTAATTCTTGCCGTGCCAAATGATGTTCTGGCCTGGACCTCAAAGATCAAGAAAGTCGGCAAAAAGCTGGGCCTAAGATCTTTTCAGAAGTTCAGCCCCAAGCTGGGAATTTCTCGTGCAGGAGCATCCCGCGAAATCCATCTTTCGCACTTTACTCCGCCCGTATTGTGCAGGTTGCTTGAAAACTGCGGACTGCAAGTGACCGAAGAGTCACTCGATCCTTATTATGTTTCACGGGGCATACGTTTGTTCCTGGATAACGCTTATTACGCAGCGCATCGTGCCTTGTACGCGGTTTTGAAAACCAATCGCTATGACACCATCTGGATGGTCGCCCGCAAGCCATGAATTCACTCAAAGAGTTGCAGCGAAATTGGGATGGATTGGCGCAGGCCGATCCTCTGTGGGCGATATGTACCGATCCCGCAAAGCGCAATAACCAGTGGACTAGAGAAGAGTTTTTTGCCACAGGCCATAAAGAGATTGAAGCAGTATTTGGCTATGCAACCAAGATGGGTGTTTGTATTGACAAGACATCGCCTGCCTTGGACTTTGGCTGCGGCGTGGGCCGCTTGACCCGTGCCTTGGCAAATCATTTCTCTGAATGCGTCGGTATAGATATTTCATCTGCAATGATCAACTACGCCCGCGAGCTGTCTAGCGATTTATCCCATTGCCGTTTTCTGCTGAATGAAGATGTCCAATTGAAAAGCCTGCCGGACAATTATTTCGGTTTTATTTACAGCAGCCTTGTTTTGCAGCACATCGCACGACATTGCAGCCAGCAATATGTTGTCGAGCTTATCCGGGTGTTGAGGCCCGGCGGTGTATTGATTTTTCAAGTTCCGGAAAGGCTGCGCGCCAACTCCCTCACAAGAGTCCGCACCAAACTGGCCTTACGATCCCGCCTGCAGTCCGTTCTTGGCAAACAAAAGCCTTACGCCATGGAAATGCATTGCATCCGGGAGTGCGTTGTCCGGAAATTGGTAGTCGGCACCGGAGCACGGGTTGTGGACGTGGCCATCACAAATTCCTGCGATCCTTCTTTTTCCGGCGACCTGCAATACCTCACACAAGAACCGCTGCAGGGATACGTGAGCAAACAATATTGCGTGATCAAGCGCTGACGGGGCATACACAGAATGCGCGTAGGATTTGATGCCCGCTGGTATAACCAGTCCGGAGTGGGGAGTTACATAGCCGGATTGTTGCCTGCCCTTGTTCGTGCGGGTTGTGAGCTGGTGGTTTATGTTGACCCTGCCAATCCAGTTCCAGGACTGGATAAGCTTTCTGTGCAGACCGTGCCCGTCTCTTCCGGGAAATATTCTCCATTGGCGACGCTCGAATTTCGGCGTCGTGAGAAGCAGGACAAACTCGATCTGTTTCACTGTCCTTTTTATGCAGCTCCGTTATTGCGCTGTCCCATCGTGGTGACTGTTCATGATCTCATTCCATTTCTCTTTAAGATTTATTCCTGGCCAAAGCAGAAATTGGTCCAAGCCGGATACCGTGCAATGACCAAGCGGGCAGCGCATTTCATAGCCGACTCTCTCTGCACCGCAACCGATATCCAAGCAATCTTGGGCGTGGCGCCGGATCAAATTTCTACCGTACACCTCGCCGCCGACCGCGAAATTTTTCACCTCTGCCGCGAGGCAGACGATGAGCCACGCCTGCAACAAAAGTTCGGCATACGAAAGCCATTTATCGTGGTTGCCGGCGCACGCAACTGGCGTACCAAGAACATGGCAAGCGCGCTCCACGCATTGGAGATCGCGCAAAGGGAATCTGCCGGAAGCTTCCAGTCGGTAATGTATGGTCCAATGAATGGCTCAGGGCTATTTGATAGCAAACGTGCTCGCAAACTCGACTTGCAAAGTCTTGGCTACCTGGATGCAAACGATCTAGCCATTCTCTTCCGCCACGCTCATGCATTCATGATGCCGTCACTTTATGAAGGCTTCGGGCTTCCTCTGGTAGAAGCCATGTCATGTGGCTGTCCAGTAATTGCTTCCGATCGCGGATCGCTGCCGGAAATAGCGGCCGCCGGAGCCCAGTGTTTTGATCCGTTCGATGTTAACGGAATGGCCAAAGTTCTCTGTGCGCTGTTGCGTAGTCCTGAAGAGTTACAGCAAAAAAGGTCCGCCGCTTTGAGCAGAGCTGCTGATTTTTCCTGGGATAAAGCAGCACAGGAAACAATATCGGTATATCATCACGTGAATCGATTCAACCAGCGCTCGCAAATTCGACCTACTCCCTGAGAGGGATTGTTTAGCATGCGTGCTTTAATCACAGGAGTGACCGGGCAGGATGGCTCTTATCTGGCTGATTTGCTGCTGGAAAAAGGCTACGAGGTTTACGGAATCGTCCGTAACATTGCGCGGGCGAATCGTGAAGGCGCAAATGCTTTCGCGGGCAGGATCAATTACGTTGAAGCCGATCTAACTGACCAAACTTCACTTGATCGCGCCATGGAGCAGGTGAAACCGGATGAGGTTTACAACCTTGCCGGGCAAACCTTTGTTCCGGTTTCCTGGACTCAGCCACTCTTGACCATGGAAGTTACAGGCATGGGTGCGCTCCGAATGTTAGAAGCAATTCGCCGGCATGCACCCCAAGCCAGGTTCTTGCAGGTTTCAAGCTCAGAGGTTTTCGGCAAGGCTGAAGAGGCGCAGCAAAGCGAGGCCACACGCCTGCGTCCTCGCAATCCTTATGGCGCAGCCAAGATGTTTGCCCATCACATTACGATTAATTATCGCGAAAGTTATGGCATGTTCACATGCTCCTGCATTGCGTTCAACCATGAATCTCCCAGAAGGGCGCCAGAGTTTGTGACGCGCAAAGTGTCGCGGCAGGTGGCCAGGATCAAACTGGGATTAGCCGACAAGATTACGATGGGAAATATTGAAGGCCGTCGCGACTGGGGTTTTGCCGGCGACTATGTTCGTGCCATGTGGTTGATGCTGCAGCAACCCAGGCCTGACGATTTTGTAATCGCCACGGGAGTCACTCACAGCGTAAAAGAACTTCTGGAAATTGCTTTCTCACACGTTGCTTTGGATTGGCAGAAGCACGTTGAGATTGATCCAGCGCTGCTGCGTCCTGCTGAAGAGGATTTGCTGAGCGGCGATGCCAGCAAGGCAAATCGTATTCTCGGTTGGAAGCCAACAGTCACATTCGAAGAGATGGTGCGAATGATGGTGGACTGCGACCTGTCTTTACTTTCTAAACCGGCGGCCCAGGCCACCGAGACTTTCCTAGCCGGAGATTAAGGTGCCAGCTGCCGCCGCTGTAAAAAAGCAAGATCTGATACGCAATCAGCGGCTGCTCACCCGGTGGGACCGGGCGCTGAAGAGAGCTATTGATCTTTTCGGCGCCTCGCTCCTTTTGGTTGTGTCTGCACCGGTTGTATTCGTTCTGGCGCTGCAAATCAAAACTCATGATGGCGGTTCTGCATTCTTCCGCCGTCGCGTAGTAGGTCCGCAGGGTGAGTTTGGCGCTTTTAAGTTGAGGACCATGCGCCCTGATGCCGATGATGTGTTGCGCGGTGATCCGGAACTTCGCCGGCGGTTTGAAGTAAATTTCAAGCTGAAAGACGACCCTCGCATCACATCGGTCGGAGCTAGGCTGCGCCGCACCGGCTTGGATGAACTACCTCAGCTCTGGAATGTGCTCAAGGGAGAAATGAGCCTGGTCGGCCCTAGAATGATTACTCCCCTGGAGCTCAAAAAATATCGAGATGCAGCGTGGATATTTTCCGAAATGAAGCCCGGCTTGACCGGCTACTGGCAGACCAGTGGTAATCAGCAGGCCGGCTACCATCGACGAATTGAAATGGACTTGTTTTACGTACAGAACTGGTCGCTGTTGTTTGACCTGAAAATATTATTCAAGACCCCTGCACGGGTCTGGCGCGGATCAGGGGTGTAAAAAATGGCCAATGTGCTGGTTACTGGTGGAGCTGGATATGTGGGTTCAGTCTGTTGCGCTGAGCTGTTGCGAAAAGGGCATTCCGTTACCATTGTGGATGATCTTTCTACGGGGTGCAGAGAAGCAGTTCCTGGGGGCGCAGCTTTCTTTCAGATCGACATCGGCAACCAGAGCGCGATGCAATCACTGGTGAGCCATATCCAGTTCGATGCGGTTTTTCATTTCGCCGCCAAGGCGCTCATTCCGGAATCGGTCAACAACCCCGGAATATTTTTTCATCATAATGTGGCTTCAGGAATTGTGATGCTGGAGGTGCTGCGCGATGCGGGCATCAAGAATTTCGTATTCTCATCTTCCGCGGCTGTGTATGGCACGCCAAAGCGCGTCCCCATTGATGAGGATGATCCCAAGCAGCCTGTGAATTCTTACGGCGAAACCAAGTTGATGTTTGAACGAATTCTTGAATGGTATTCACGTGCCTACGGATGGAGCGTGACTGCGCTGCG
>DATBVH010000429.1:0-3181 GCA_036515395.1 Candidatus Angelobacter sp. | reverse complement strand
TGCTGATCAATAGCGGCACCTTCGTGGCCATGTTCAGTTGCCTGGCGGCGGTGGCGCTGCTTTACCGCAGGATCGGGATCGTCGGCAAGATGGCGCGGTATCTTTCCGCCGGCGTGATCGGGGCGATCCTGCTGGTGATTGTGGCGGGACTGAGCCACTTCAGCGCGGCGCGGGCCTTCAGCTTCCCTTCCGGCATCTTCTCCAGCCCACGCGACTTCATGCTGGGACTGGGCGCGGCCATGCTGATCGCCACCTACGATTATTGGGGCGCTTACAACGTCTGTTTTCTCGGCGATGAGATCAAAGAGCCGGCCAAAAACATTCCCCGCGCATTGCTGCTTTCGATTTTCCTGGTTGCGTGTCTATATCTAATGATGAACGTTAGCATTCTCGGTGTGGTCGATTGGCACGAGATGCTGCGTTCGCCGAACTCCAACAACAAGCTCTACGTCGTCTCGACGTTTATGGAGCGCATTTACGGGCCTTGGGCGGCGAACCTGGTTACGGTTCTTGTTATGTGGACAGCCTTCGCTTCGGTTTTTTCCCTGATGCTGGGGTACTCACGCGTACCTTACGCGGCCGCACTGGACGGGAATTACTTCAAGGTTTTCTCGAAGATCCATCCCGTGTACCGCTTTCCGCATATTTCATTGCTGGCTCTCGGCGGGGCCGGCCTGCTATTTTGCTTTTTCTCACTCGCGGACGTAATCTCGGCGCTGGTGGTTATTCGTATTCTGCTGCAATTCATTCTTCAAGCTGTCGGAATTATTGTTCTGCGCATTCGTCGGCCCAATATGCCGCGCCCGTTCCGCATGTGGCTGTACCCGGTTCCTGCAATTCTTGCCATCTTTGGCTTCGCTTACATTCTGTTGGCCCGCAAAGATTTTCTTAAGGAGATTCGCTACGCCGTCGCCATCCTGATCGTTGGGATTCTTCTGTACATCACGCGCGCGTGGCGCTATCACGACTGGCCGTTCCGGCCGGCGTTTCCCGCACCTGCAGAGATCAAGGCAAGCTGATGTCGGATTCCTTGCACGCCCCGCATCCCCGGCTGGAGTACGAAAGCAATTCTGCGCTGGCGCCTTTGCGCGAGCCCCTCTTCCGTTCACTCTGGATCGCTGCGGTAATTTCCTACATTGGCAAATGGATGCAGATGGTCGGCGCGGCCTGGCTGATGACCCAGCTCACCTCGTCTCCTTTCATGGTGGGACTGGTTCAAGCGGCAATCATGCTCCCGGTTTTTCTTGTGATCCTGCCCGCCGGCGCGCTCGCCGATATGGTTGATCGGCGCCGTTTCCTCTTGGTAACTCAGGCGTGGATGGTTGCTGCTGCCGCGTCCCTCGGGATACTGACCTTGCTTGGCGATGTCACACCCTGGCTGCTAGTGCTGTTTACGTTTCTGCTAGGACTGGGCGCTGTCGTCAACGATCCCGCATGGCAAGCGATCACGCCCGAGGTGGCTTCTCCGCGAAACCATGCCACGGCGGTTGCTCTAAACTCGGCTGCATTCAACGTTGCTCGCGCCGTGGGCCCGGCTCTCGGCGGATTTGTGATTGTTGCCACCAACTCAGGCGTCGCATTCCTCATGAATGCCGCCGGGTTTTTCGGCGTTATTCTCTTCTTATATAGATGGAAGCGTCCGAAACCGGAATCGGCAGTCGCTGGGCGTCTCACAGAATCACTGGTTGCCGGCCTGCGCTATTTCCGGTCAGCGCCACCCGTGCATTGCGTACTGATTCGCACCGCGGTGTTCAGCGTGGGCGCGAGTTCGGTACTAGCGCTGCTTCCGATTATTGCCCGCCCCTATGGCGCATCAGGGTACGGCCTGCTGCTTGGAGTATTCGGACTTGGCGCCTTAGCCGGGGCGGGGTTGCTCCCGCGCCTCCGAGTAAGGCTTTCAGTGGATGGCTTGGTCGCCGCGGCAATAGTTCTCTTCGCGGTGGCGACCTTCGGCGTCGGACGAACGCAGAACTTCGGCTGGCTCACTTTTATTCTGTTCGCCGCTGGAATGGCTTGGATCAGCATTGTTGCCTGCCTGAACGTAGCCGCACAGCTGATGACCCCGAGCTGGATGCGGGCGCGAGCCATCTCCATGTATCTCCTGGTTATGCAGGGCGGGATGGCTCTCGGCAGCGCTGGCTGGGGTGCGTTGGCGACAAAATTCGGTGTGCCGATTACAATGCTTTGTTCGGCAGCAACTCTGATCGCGGGACTGGCTACGGTGCGGCGTTTTCGGCTGACAGTTGGCGAGCCTCATATGGCGCCTGCCGTCACCAGCCAATAAGTTTTGTTCGGCACGACCTTTCTGGGGCAAGACAACTTTCAATCTGAGGAGAAAACCGTTATGCGTTGTGTGAAGTCAATGCTTGCAATCTTTGTGTTCCTATGTTGTTCAGGATTTGCTCTGGGCCAAATGGCCATGCCAGCGGCAAAGACGCCTGGCGATGCCCTGAACGCGATCTTAGCTATTGGGGAGCAGGAATTTGTGGCCACAGCCGACGCCATGCCCGAAGACAAGTACTCTTTCGCTCCCACCACTGGCGAGTTTAAGGGTGTTCGCACCTTCGCCGAGCAGGTGAAACACGTCGCGGCTGTCAACTACATCTTTGGGGCTGCGGTTTTGCAGGAAAAGCCGCCGGTTGATACCGGCGAAGAAAAGGGTCCGGATTCGGTGAAGACCAAAGCGCAAATCATGCAATTCACGAAAGACTCTTTCACCTATCTTCATAAAGCGCTCGCGTCGATCACCGAAAAGAACCAATTGGACCAGGTGACGTTTTTCGGCGAGATGAAAGCGGCCCGCCTCAGCGTCGGGTCATTCGCCTGCGCCCACCCCATGGACCATTACGGCCAGATGGTTGTGTATTTGCGGATGAACGGAATCGTTCCACCGGCAAGCCGTCCACAGAGTAAGTAACAACAACTACGCCACGGATTTCATGGATCATCACGGATACTCAAGAAGAATTAAAATCCGCGAAAATACGTGCAAATCGGTGGCTAGTCTTTGATCTTACCGACAGCAACCTTAGTACCATCTTTTTGCCCGTCCCCCCTTGCGCAGTTGACCAGCTTTCGCCTAGCATCCCAGATGAAAGCCGGCCTGCAAGCTTGGTGATGGCGGTCACCGATTTTTGAACCAATGCTTGAATGAACGGGGCCTGACTCGTTATTTGATCTG
>DATBVH010000428.1:0-8990 GCA_036515395.1 Candidatus Angelobacter sp. | reverse complement strand
ATAAATCGTGCCATCACCAGGGCAGGTACTGCTGCAATCAGCACCCAGACAAAAAACTTCTGGTAGCCAATCCATTTCTGGATATAGCCACTCATTGCACCGGGCACGATGAGTCCCAGATTCATCAATGAATTAGCAAACGCATAGTGGGCCGCCTGATATTTTCCCGGCGCGATTTCCTGCATCATCAGCAGAATCACACCAACAAAACCAAATCCGTAGCCGAACATTTCCACACTGAGCGCGGTCGCGATCAATGCAGAATTCGCTGGCAGGGCCGTGCTCAGATAGACATAAGCCACGTTCGGCAGGTTCATAATAATGATCAGTGGGACGATGGCACGCTTCAGTCCGAGCCACGAAGTGAAGTAGCCTCCAAGCACCGTGCCGCCGATAAAAGCCGCAGTCCCCAGCGTGCCATAAATGGTTCCAAATTGTGCTGTGCTCAGGCCCAAGCCGTGGTCTGTGCGCGCGGCTTTGAGGAAGAGAGGCCCGATCTTTACCAGTTGCCCTTCGCCTGCGCGGTACAGAAAAATAAAAATCAGCAACAGAATGATGTTGGGCTTCTGAAAGAAGCGCGCCACAACATCCCAGTAAGTCCTTGCTACTTCTTTTAAGCTGCCGGAACGCCGGCTCTCGCCGCCACTGGGCAACATACGAGCATGATAAAGACCAAGCAAGACAAGGATTACGCCAAGGCTGCCAAAGATGATCATCCATGCGCGGAAGATGGGCAGCCGCGCCTCAAGAAATCCGGCGAGGATGATGAGTCCTCCTTGCGAGAAGAACCGCGCGACGTTAAAGAAGCCGCCTTGCCATCCGGCATAGGCCGACTGTTGTTTCGGGTTGAGACTCGCGATGTAAAGACCGTCGGCGACAATATCGTGGGACGAAGAACAGAAGCCTACGATCGACAATAATGCAATCGAATAGCGAAAGTAGCCTGGAAGCGGCAAACACAGCGCCAGCAACGCGAGGCTGAGCCCACCGATAAACTCAAAGCACACAACAAAAAATTTCCTGGTCTTATACATCTCCAGGAATGGGCTCCACAAGGGCTTAAGCGACCATGGCAAGCCCAACAGGCTGGTGGTCAGCGCAATTGTTTCATTGCTGACGCCCACGCGCTGATAAAAAATCAACGCCATCAGGCTGACGGTGTAGAAAGGCAGCCCCTCGGCAAAGTAGAGGGTAGGGACCCATCGCGCGGGTGAAGCGTGTTGGTGGTCATTTGTAAAATTCACAGAGCTTATTGTGCCATGAGCACAAAATGATGGCGTCCGCGGCTGATCTGCGCGGACGCCAACAGGTTCATTATTGGTTACGGCACACCCAGGCTGTTCATGTATTCATGCGTGTAGGCGAGTGCGGGATTCGTGGTCCCACTGCTAGAGCTGCCGCCGGCGCCGGGCGTATCGCGATCGAACGCCCAGAAACGCGAAGTGGGCAGATGGTTGGAGATCACGAAAGCATTCACCGTATCAATGTTCTGCAAGCTTGTGATCTCGTCTTGCGTATCGGCTTTCCCGATCATCATTGTGATTCCGATATGAGTGAAAGGTATGCCGGATTGAGCGTTGAGCGCCTGCGCCGCGGCAATCGCGGACTGGCCCATATCGCACGCGTTGTTTACCACCACGCAGTTGCTGGTAGTGGTGGAACCATAATCAAAAGTCATGAGGTTGACGACGTAGTTGCCGGTCAGCCCCAGGCGCTTGATTTCATTCACCACCGTTGTGCCCGCGCTTCCTCCCGTGATGGGGTTGGCCGATCCGGAGCCAAGCGACTGGATGGTAAAGCTGAATTGCAGGTTGGGGAATGTGCCCATCGCCGTCTTAGTCGCATTGATCAAATCGTCGATGAGCGCCTGCGATTGGCCCAATTCGATATCGTAATCAATGCCGACCAGGTTGGCCGATTTATACCGGTTGATGAAGTTGATCAGCCCCTGACCGCTGGAGCAGTCGAACGAGCCATTGGCGCCGCCGGTGCTGATGATGTATTTCTTGCCGGCGTTGACAAAGGCCTGAACATTGGTCGCTTCCTGCGCGGGCGTAATGCCAGCCCACGATTCCGCATCACATGTGCCGGTGGCAAAGGACCAGACCAGCGTTGAGTTCGGCATGGCGCTGGTAACCGGTTGGACCGTGCCCGTTACAGCCGAGCGCTGCAGTCCAGTATTGAAGTCAGCATTGAGCGTCACGTCTTTGTATGCAGCGAAGATCAGGCTGCCCGGCGGTGGCGGAGTTGGCGTCGGCGTGGGTTTGGGTGTGGGAGTTGGAGTGGGCGTGGGCGTTGGCGGGCCAGTAGTGCAAGCGACGCCGGTAAACCACGGATCGCCAGAACCTGCCGGACCGGCGTGGCCTGCAATCGTCGGATCCTGACCCTGGTTCCAGAATTGCGCAGTAAAGTTCAAACCGTTCTTGCTGGCCTGGTTTCCGCCATTGCAAGTGGTGGTGGTGGTATTGCAATAAGCAAGGCTGGAATTCCATGCCGCAGCGCATGTGCCGCCACCACCCGGTGGAGGCGTAGGCGTAGGCGTTGCAGTTGGAGCGGGGGTGGGAGTTGCAGTTGGGGTTGGGGTGGGCGTGGGCGCACCACTGACCTTGCCCCACAACGCAGGAACATTGGGCGGCTCCCAACCAACCTGGGAGGTGTGGGCTTGAATACACTTGTATTCAATGCTCTGATACATGACCAGCGCGCCTACTGCATAAGCGGTGTTGGGCGCCCAGTTGGGGATGGTTTGAGAATACAATCTGGCGGATGTTAAGCACAGAACCAATGCCACACCCAGGATGACGGCATGAAGCTTTTTCACTGGCGGAGCTCCTAATCTTTCTTCCAGCATTCGATCCGCTGGACAGGATGCATTGCCATGGTCGTGTTTCCGGCAAAGGATTTGCCGGAGCCTGTCGTTTGCTGCTCGACGGATTGCGGTTGTGCGCAGCGCTTGGCAGAAGGCACGCGCCAAAAACCTCAACACAGTACATGTTTTCATGAAACGATTCAATAAAATTCAAGGAATCGGTTTAATACGCGGTTCCAAAATGGGAAGTCCTGATATAGCAAGTTCAGCAAGAGCAGGCCCTTTCTTCGCTGATTAGCATCGGGATGAACATCGGTGCGCAAACTGTTCTCCGGGCTTTGTGCTTGCGCCGACAGCGGATAACGTGTAAACAGAATTGAGCTGACACCTTCATGCCCACTGTTATCACTGCCGCGCGGCTGGTTACTCCCGTTGAATGGATAGAAGCGCCGGTTGTCGTTGTAGAAGATGGGCACATCACTGCTTTGCGGTCTCGCAGCGATGCAGAAATTCCCGCAGGCCAGCTGCTGAATTTTCCGGACTTGATACTGGCCCCAGGATTTATCGATATCCATATACACGGCGGCGCGGGCAGAGATGCCATGGAAGCTGATGAGCCCGCCCTGGCGCAGATTGAGCGCCAACTCGTTAAACACGGCGTAACTGCGTATTTGCCAACCACGGTAACAGCGTCTCAGGAAAGAATCCTTAATGCTTTAGGTGGCTTGGGCAAATTGATCGCCACTGCAAATAAGAATCAGGGCCGCGCGGCCCCTCTTGGCATTCACCTTGAAGGTCCTTTTATCAGCCATGTGAAACGCGGAGTGCATCCTCCACAAGATCTTCTGCCGCCTTCCCCGCAGGCGCTTGAGCGCTTCTGGCAGGCTTCCGCAGGGAACATTCGCATGATGACGATTGCGCCGGAACTTCCGGGCGCTGTGGAAACAATTCGATATGCGCGAAGCCTGGGCATGCACTCCAGCCTGGGACACTCGAATGCGAATTACCAAGAGGCGCAAGGAGGGATTTCCGCTGGCGCCGATCATGCGACGCATACTTTCAATGCCATGCGCGCGCTCGATCATCGCGATCCGGGCATTCTAGGCGCAGTTCTGGAGAATGACGAGTTGACTGCGGACATTATTGCCGATGGAATTCACGTGCATCCAAGCGTGCTGAAGCTGTTTCTGCGCGCCAAAGGCGCGGACCGGGCAATACTCATCACTGACGCGATCAGTGCGACGGGCATGCCGGACGGAATTTACAATCTAGGCGGCCTTGAGGTGCAGGTGAGTAATGGCCGTTGCGAGTACCAGGGCAAACTCGCAGGGAGTGTCTTGACCCTTGATCGCGCAATCCGCAATGTGATGAGTTTTGCAGGATGGCAACTCCAACCAGCAATCAAATTGGCTACGTTAAATCCGGCACAGCGTCTGGGAATTTCAGATCAGCGAGGCTTGCTGGCGGAAGGAAGGCGGGCTGATTTGGTTGTACTCACGCCTGAAGGGCAGGTAATTCAAACCATCATTGGCGGGGAGATTGCGTGTTGAGGACTTCTGCGGAGAATGGCATGTTCACTGACAGTCCTCGTCGACGGTTGTTAGTCCTTCTGCTGGTATTGATCGCGTTTTGCTCCACGGTCGGCGCGAAAAACAAACGCCACCAGTCCCAAGTCGTTGGCTATTTCACTGAGTCTGGCGCGGCTTCCGGCAAGTATCCGGTAAAAAATATTGTGACAAGCGGAGCGGCGAATCTGCTTACACAACTGGATTATGCTTTTGGCCACGTCCTAGATAACCAGTGCCAGATCGCGAATCGTGAGGTGGCGCTGGACCACGAATATGATGCTGCCTCCAGCGTGGACGGCAGCGCTGATCCTCAGGGCCCGAACCAATTACGCGGGACTTTTCATCAGCTGCAAGAGCTGAAACATCTCTATCCGAATCTGAAAATCCTTATCTCATTCGGAGGCTGGGGACAATCGGAAGGTTTTACCGGCGCGGCTGCGCCAGATCATCTGCGGGACTTCGTTCGCTCCTGCGTTCAAACCTTTATTGCCGGCCACTTTGCCGACGGCATCGAGGGAGCGGGCATTTTTGACGGCATCGATATTGATTGGGAGTATCCGGTCGAAGGAGGCGTTCATCTGGGACGTCCGGAGGACAAAGAGAACTTCACTGCCTTGGCCGCCGAATTCCGCCGCCAGTTGGATGCATTGCGTCCTGGATATCTGCTTACCGCTGCCCTGCCCGCAGAAGAGGAGTACTACAAGAATTTTGAGCTGAAGGAAATCAGCAAATACCTGGATTATCTTTCCATCATGGCTTACGACCTGCATTGGAACAGCGAGCCGACGACAAACTTTCACAGCGCGCTATTCCATGATCGGGCTGATCCATCCAAGGCTCCGCTGGATAAGCGCTATGGAGACTACGCCGTGCGCGGCTTTTTGCAGGCCGGAGTGCCTGCGGAAAAAATCATCTTTGGAGTGCCTTTTTACGGCAAAGGCTGGCAAGGCGTTAAGGATGGCAATCACGGACTGTATCAACCCGCCGCTGCGCCCGCTGAGGCTGGCGGCAGCTATCGCGAATTGAAAAATCTGCCGCCGGAGGCCGACCGGAAATATTCATCCAAAGCTGTTACCTGCACCATTTTGAGTAATGCAACTTTTTGGTCCTATGACTGCCCCCAGGCGCTCCGCAAGAAAATGAAATATATCAGACATCATCATCTAGGCGGCGTAATGTTTTGGGAGCTTAGCCATGACAGCCCTGACCTGGAGTTACTTCATGTTTTGGCGGCTCGAACCAAGATGGCCAGCAACACAAATACTCCAGCACGGAATTCTTCGATCCAAAAAGAAATGCGTTGAGCCGGGTTCGGCAAACCATCGAACACAAGAAAAAGACGCAGACGAGAACTGAGCAGTAAAATTTTCTGCGGCGCTCGTTCAGCATGTCTGGTTCTCCGATGATCTTGCCGTCATCCAATCAATTGCCATGAAGAAACCCGATCCCGTTCGTCAGCACATTTCCAATTTGCTAACCAAGGCAGAAGCGCATGTCGATCTGCGCGAGTCGCTCAAGAACTTCCCCAAAGACCTTCGCGGACGCAAGCCGGAAGGCGCTCCGCATACGCCGTGGCAATTGCTGGAACATATCCGCATTGCCCAGTGGGACATTCTTGAGTTCAGCCGCTCCGCCAAGCATAAGTCTCCAAAATGGCCGGACGAATACTGGCCCAAGACTGAAGCTCCACCCAATGACAAAGCATGGGATCAAAGCGTCCAACAGGTCCTGGCTGACCTAGAAGCGATGCACAAACTCATTGCCGATCCCAAACGCGATCTCACAGCAAAAATTCCTCATGGCGATGGACAAACCTTGCTGCGCGAAGCGCTTCTGGTAGCCGACCACAATGCGTATCATCTGGGACAGCTGGTCATGATCAGACGCATATTAGAACGGAAGTAAGAGAAGGTTCTTGCAATCTGGAAGAACTTTCAGACAAAACCTAATACGCGTTCCGGATCGAAACGCCGCTGATGGAATCTGGCGAATCTTAGGCTACGGCTTTTTTGCCGGCGATCATCATTGCAGCTCCGGCGGCGATCAAGACCGCGCTGATAATGGGAGAGACTTTTTCTTCATGCCGGGTTTCTATGCCAATCGACGCCCCACCAACTTTGACGCCCGAGCGCTCATTGTGCGGAATGGGGACCACCAGTGAAGCAATTCCCAGAACCACGAATATGACGCCGATCCAAAATAAACCTCTCATGGTGTTCTCCTTGTTAACTGCCTTTGTTCAGAAAAGGCAATGAGCGATGCGGCAAAACTCCAGCTACTCACGGTTGGATGCAATTAAGCCCGACCGAGCCATAATTCCGGCAAAATGCTGCATCCCGGTACAGCAAACAAAACGGCGACCCTTGCGAGCCGCCGCTTGGCTAATTGCTAATCGCTAATTGCCAAGTGCTGTCTTACGTTCCTTCGCTCCAGCTCGCCAGGTACTCTTCCTGCTCCGGAGTAAGTTTGTCGATCTTTACGCCCATCGATTCAAGCTTGAGCCGCGCCACTTTCTTATCGAGATCTTCCGGCACCGGATACACCTTCTTCTCCAGCGATTTGTGGTTCTTTGCCAGATACTCAGCAGCCAGCGCCTGGTTGGCAAAGCTCATATCCATCACTGAAGCCGGATGGCCTTCAGCGGCGGCCAGGTTGATCAGGCGGCCTTCGCCCAGCAGATAAATCTTGCGGCCGTCTTTCATGGCGTATTCATCCACAAAGTCGCGCGTCTGGCGCTTTGAAGATGACATTTTCTCCAGCGCGGGGATATCGATTTCCACGTTGAAGTGTCCGGAGTTGGCAACGACAGCGCCATTCTTCATCAGCTCAAAGTGGTCGCGCGCGATGACATTCTTATTGCCGGTGACGGTCACGAAAAAATCGCCGACCCTGGCAGCTTCCGCCATCGACATAACGCGGTAGCCTTCCATCACCGCCTCGATCGCCTTGGTGGGATCGATTTCCGTAACAATCACGTCAGCGCCCATGCCGCGCGCTCGTGAAGCCAGGCCGCGTCCGCACCAGCCGAAGCCGGCAACCACAAACTTGGAGCCGGCGATCAGTGAATTAGTGCAGCGGATTACGCCGTCCATGGTCGACTGGCCCGTGCCGTAGCGGTTATCAAACATGTGCTTGGTCAACGCATCGTTGACGGCAATGATTGGATACTTCAGTTGACCGTCTTTGGCCATAGCGCGCAGGCGAATCACTCCGGTCGTAGTTTCTTCCGTGCCGGCGATGATTCCTTCCAGCACATCTTTGCGCTTGGTAAGCGCGATGGAAACCAGGTCAGCACCGTCGTCCATTGTCATGTGGGGCTTGTGGTCCAGCGCGGAAAGAATGTGTTTGTAATAAGTTTCGTTGTCTTCGCCCTTGATGGCGTGAACGGAAATGCCGTAGTCGCGGACCAGCGATGCCGCCACGTCATCCTGCGTGGAGAGCGGGTTGGAGGCGCAAAGAACCACGTCAGCGCCGCCATCGCGCAGTGTGATCGCCAGATTAGCGGTTTCCGTGGTTACGTGCAGGCATGCGGAAACGCGAATGCTTTTGAGCGGCTGGTTCTTAATGAATTCTTTGCGGATGCTCTGAAGCACCGGCATGGACTGGTTGGCCCACTCAATGCGGCGCTTTCCCAGATCAGCCAGTTCCAGGCTCTTGATATCGTACGAAATTTGCGGAGCAGCGGTTGTTGACATGTTCTCCTTGCGTGAATGCCGTGAAAGGCTGGAAATTAAAACTGGATAGACGATTGCCTAATCCAGACGATCAATGTAGAGACGTAGCATGCGCTACGTCTCTACCGAAAATGCTATCGAATTGCGCCCACGTTCGCCTTGGACTCAGCTTTACCCTGCCCCTGCTCGCGCAATGCGGCGGCTTTATCCGTGGCCTCCCAGGTGAAATCAGGGTCTTTGCGACCGAAGTGGCCATAAGCGGCCGTCTTCCTATAGATAGGACGGCGCAACTTGAGCGAGGCGATAATCCCTTTCGGGGTAAGTTGGAAGTTTTTGCGAACCAGATCTTCCAGCTTCTCTTCGCCAATCTTGCCGGTGCCGAATGTATCCACCAGAACGCTAACAGGCTCAGCTACGCCAATAGCGTAGGCAAGCTGCACTTCGCAACGATCAGCCAGGCCGGCAGCAACAATATTCTTGGCAATGTGCCGCGCCATGTAGCAAGCGGAACGGTCGACCTTGGTCGGATCTTTGCCGCTGAATGCGCCGCCGCCGTGACGGCCCATGCCGCCGTAGCTGTCGACGATGATCTTGCGTCCCGTCAAGCCGGTATCACCCATGGGGCCGCCAATCACAAAGCGTCCTGTGGGATTGATGTGGTATTTGGTGTTCTCGTCCAGCAGGTTTGCAGGAACCGCAGCCTGGATCACGTGTTTCAGAATGTCGGCGCGAAGAGTGTCATTGTCCACCGATTCGGAGTGCTGCGTGGAGATCACCACGGCATCAACCCGACGAGGCTTGTGATCTGCACCGTATTCAACTGTAACTTGTGATTTGCCGTCAGGCCGGAGGTAAGGGAGCGTGCCATTCTTGCGGACTTCAGTAAGACGGAGGGTAAGCTTATTGGCCAGATCAATGGCCGTGGGCATGTAATTGTCA
>DATBVH010000427.1:0-6094 GCA_036515395.1 Candidatus Angelobacter sp. | reverse complement strand
CCCATATCTTCGGATTCAGGTCTTTTGACACAGCGTAATAGTTGTGGTCGTGTCCTTTCATTTCAACTACCTTGGCATCAAAGCCGTGTTTATTTAGCTCCGCCTGCGTGGCCTTCACAACCGGCAACTTGAAGTACGGATCTTCTGTGCCGACCCAGATTGTGATTGGAATTTTGCGTTTCGCCAGATCGAGATACGGGTAGAAATCTTCTCCCATGGCGCCGGCGTGGACTCCGGCAGCGGCAAAATAGCGGGATTCCATCACCCCCATGTACAGGGCAAAGACCGCGCCGGCAGAGTGGCCAAAAATATAGAGCCGGGAGCCATCAATGGAATGCTTTGCGCGAACAGCCTCAACTATGTCATGCAAAAACTCTGGGCCATCGGTGTTCATGCTCCATTCGCGCGAATTCGCCGAATCAGGCGCGATAAGGATGATGCCTTCTTTCTCCGCCAGCGCTTTCCATTCGTCGATCTGTGACATTCCGTCCCGGCCGGAGCCATGTAAGAGCAACAGCAGTGGCGCCGGCGCGGTAAGCTTTTCCGGCACAAAGGTGTAATAGGTCCGCTCAGCGCCTAAGGATGTGATGGTTTGCTTTTCCGGTTTCGCGGCGGCAAACGCAGCAGCAGAAGACAGCGCGAGCAGAAACAGCAGGGTAAGCTTTTTCATTGGTAGAGTTCCTGTGGACTCCACTTAGACTTCAGAGTATCGGGCTTGGTGAGCACAGCTGTTTACGCAAACTGCTACCTGGAATTCGGTTACGCGCTCTTTTCCACCAGCTCCTGCGATTCCACCAGTTCAGGTTTTAGCTTCATCGGCAGCAATCCGCGCACGAGGATGTACAGCACCGGAATGATAAAGAGTTTCGTGTGCATTAGACAAAGAAGCCATGAGGCGACGATGCGCTCTCCACCCGCCACTCCTGAACTGATAAAGAAGCCATGAGGCGACGATGCGCTCTCCACCCGCCACTCCTGAACTGATGCGGAGCTTCCTGGGTTCAGCGATACGATACGTCTGCCACCTGGCATCGGTCTCAAGGCTGCTGGCGCTCAGGAAGGTCCATATCTTCAGATTGAGGTCTTTTGCCACCGCGTAATAGTCGTGGCATGGCCTTTCATCTCGAACACCTGAGCATCGAAGCCGTGTTCCTTCAGCGCGTTCTGTGTGTTCCTGGCAACCGTCAGGGAAAAATACGGATCTTCCGTTCCCACCCAGATGGCCAGCGGCAACTTTCTTTTGGTCACATTGTCCAGGGAGGAGTAGAAGCTCTCGTTCGTGGCGCCGGCGTGAAAGTCCACAGCCACAAAATATTGCGACTCCATCACGCCCATGTACAACGCGAACACCCCTCCGGCGGAGTGGCCGAACAGGTAGATGCGCTTGCTATCGATCGGATATTTTCCTGCATTGCCTCAACGATCGCGTGCAAGAATTCCGGACCATCCACGCCCATGTCTTGCTGAACAGGTCCAACGCGAGCAGCTCGACCGGTGTGCCCTGCGTTCCCGCAGCGTACTCGACAGGTGCCCTGCGCTTCAAAGCTCCGAGTACTGATTAAGGCCCGCCAGCTGGCGTGGCGGCCGTTTGCTATCCAATATCCTCGTTGAAGTTCTCCAGGTACTCTCGGACGGCCACCATGAACTGATCGGCGTCTGCGCCATCGATAATGCGATGATCGTAGCCTACGGAGAGGCGGATGATGTGCCGCACGGCAATTGAATCGTTGCCGTCCTCATCGGTCACCACCACCGGCTCCTTAAAGATGCCGCCCATGCCCAGGATTGCCACCTGCGGCTGCAGAATGATCGGCAAGCCGAACTGCGGGCCGTAAATCCCCGGATTAGTGATGGTGATGGTGCCGCTCTGTACGTCGTCCGGTTTTAGTTTTTTGGTGCGGGCACGCTCGCCCAGGTCCACGATGGCGCGCTGCAACCCCACAAAGCTCAAGTTCTCCGCGCCTTTCACCACTGGCACGATCAACCCCCACTCAAGAGCAACGGCAATGCCAATATTCACGTTCTTGTGATATTGAATTCCATCGCCCACAACTGAAGAGTTCATGATCGGCTTCACACGAATACCGTGCAGCATCGCTTTGGCGATAAACGGCAGGTACGTTAGTTTCACCCCATTGCGCGCTTCCCATGCCTTGCGGTTCTTCTCGCGGAACCGCGCGATGCGCGTCATATCAACTTTGAAAACCGAGTGGACGTGCGCGCTGGTGCGCTTGGATTCCACCATGCGCTCGGCGATCTTCTTGCGCATCGGCGTCATCGGCACAACTTCGCCGGGTACAACTTGAATTTGCGGCACAGGAACAGGCTGTGTTTGCGCTTGTTGCTGCGGCTGCTGTGCTTGCTGTTGCTGCGCAGGGCGCGACTGCGGTGGCGGGGCGCTCACCATCTGCGGCCTGCCTCCGCTCTGGCCATGCTGCTGGATAAAGTTTTGAATATCGTTCTTGCTGATTCGTCCGCCCAACCCGGTCCCAGGGACCTGGTTAAGATCAACGTTGTTCTCACGCGCCATGCGACGCACGAGTGGGGACGAGCGCAGGCGTTCGCCATCCTGCCCGCGATCGCCTGCTGGAAAGCTGACAACTTGCTGCGGCTGCTGAGCTTGAGGCTGCTGCTGTTGCTGCACCGCCTGAGGCTGCGAAGGTTGCGTTTGTACCGCCTGAGGCTGAACTGCCTGTGGCTTTGCCGGAGCAGCTTGCGCCGCCCCTCCTGCTCCGCCGATCACAGCCACTACGCTGTTCACCTGTACCGTGGTGCCTTCCTTGACTTTGATTTCGCGCAACACGCCGGCGACTGGCGCGGGAATTTCCGCGTCCACTTTGTCCGTGGAGATTTCAAACAGCGGCTCATCGCGCTGGACTTTGTCGCCAACTTTCTTCAGCCACTTGGTAATGGTCCCTTCAAAAATCGATTCGCCCATCTGCGGCATCACCACGTCAACACCTGCTCCGCCATTGGAGCCACTCGGGGCGGAGCTCTTTTCTTCCTGCACCGGTGCTGATTTTTCCGTGGCTGGTGGCTGCTGCGCGCCGCCATCCGCCTGCGGCGTCGCTTTTGTAGAAGACTGCGGCTGAGCAGATTGGGCTTGAGAAGGCTGGGCAGACGGTTGCGGTGCTGCCGCAGCGCCGCTGCCCTCAGCATCGATTACGCCGACCACGGTATTTACCTGCACCGTGGCACCTTCCTTGACTTTGATCTCTTTCAACACGCCGGCTGCGGGCGCGGGGATCTCGGCGTCAACTTTGTCAGTAGAGATTTCAAACAATGGCTCATCGCGCTGGACTTTATCGCCCGGTTTCTTCAGCCATTTGGTAATCGTGCCTTCAAAGATCGATTCCCCCATCTGGGGCATTACCACATCAGTTGCCATGAGTTCCTTCCACAGGCGTGTTCACGCTGGTTAGATCAACCTTTGATTATAAATCAGCGGCAGGGTTTGCGATTGCGCGAGCGGGGTTTCTGCAACCCAGTGAGCTTCAACGCACGCCAACACTGACGACCAGGACTGCAAAGGCTGCAATCAGGCCGCACGTCCTTAACCAGTGATAGAAATCCCATCTGCTCTCCTGTGCGCGCCAATCGGCAGGCAACGATTCTGGTGTCCATTTTGCAACCCGGTTGTTGATTGGCACCGGGCCAACCAGCGAAAACACAACAGCCAAAACCTGAATTGCGAGAGCAATGGCAGCCAGGTTCCATGCTTCTTTATCCAGATGCGCAAACGGAAGAAGTAACAGGGCGTTCAGCAGGGTGGAACCTGCCATCCAAAATGGCATTACATGACCAAACAATGCAGCCAACGATGAGCGCATAAGCGTATGCACTTCCTGCGGCTGACGATTGAGAGTAGGGTGAGCAAACGCTGCAACATTCAACTCGCTTCCACACATGAGGCCAAGCACTAAAACGGCAAGGATTTGAAGCACCATTGAAACCTCCTGTCCAATTCGATGGTGTTCAAGCAGGTCGCGCTGCAGTTTCTGTGCGGGCTCTTATGGTCCAAGGTCTGGTGCGATTCTTAGAGAGAGGATGCGTCAATTTATCTACAGATCAGGAGTCTATCTTCCCGTGATCCAGTCATACTGCTCTTTGCTCAGCGGGACAACCGAAAGCCGTCCCTGACGAACAAGCGCCGAGCCCTCAAACAGCTCACTTGTTTTTATCTCTGCCAGCGTGACCGGATGCGAAATGAGATGACCCGCCTTGATGCGGACCTTGGGAACCTTGGGATCGGCCGCATCCACTGCCTCAACCGTGGCCGTACCGACCGCGCTCTTCTGGTCGCCCGTATGATAGATCACCAGCTTGTCGCCTTTGCTCATGCCGCGCAGGTTCTTTACCGCGACTGGATTGGTAACGCCATCCCAGATGGTCGATTGATCTTTTTGCAGGTCGGCAAAGCCGTAGACGGTGGGTTCAGTTTTGAGTAGGTAGTACATTTTTCTTTTATCCCGAGTTTCTTATCCCGAGCGGAGCGAGGGATCACTATTCCCGCCACGCTCTTTAGCATTGATAGGCTTGATAAATCGATCAGCGCACTAGTGTAAATCAACTGTGCGATTTCTGTGCTCCCGAATGCATATGGTGCTGGCTCTTTGGCAGGTGCGAGTGAGAAGATCGGCTGAGAATGAATTCGCCGAACGCCCCAGCATTGACGGATGGAATCATTTTTCTGCGACCGCTGACCCCGGAGGATGCAGCCGACCACCTCGCTGGTGAAGATGAAGAGATGGTCAAGTGGGTAAGCGGCGGGCGAAGCACACTCGCCACAGTGGAAGCGTTCTTTCAAAACAACCAGGAGAGTTGGCGAAGTGGCGGTCCCCGCCGCGCCTTTGGCGTATTCGATTGTGCGAGCAATCGATTGGTCGGCTTCATTGAAGTGAATCTGGAGCGGCTTGTTAATCCCGGTGAAGTCAATGTTTCCTATGGAATCTTTCCGCAATGGAGACGAAAAGGTTTGGCCTTACAGGCCATAGAACTCATGGATCAATATTTGCGTACGGCAACAGAAGCTCGCCAGATTGTCCTCAGAATCCTTCCCGAGAACATCGCATCGCTCAAGCTGGCTGAAAAAGCTGGCTTCATTTTTCAAGGCTTGTTCGACGAACCTGAAGGCCGCATGGCGCGTTATGTCCGGGAGCTTGCGCGTTGATGCGAAACGCAGACTGAGGGCCGGGATTATAAGGAAACCGTCTATAATCGCGTGACTATGAAACTGATGAACCGCGCAAGCACATTGACCATCTTCGTTGCCGCGCTTTTGGTCATCTCCATTTATCCATCGCAAGCCCAGACGACCACGCCTGCACAGAGCACCGCTAAATATCCTAATTACCCAAGTGAGACGCCAACAGAGCTGAAAGAAGCGACTGCCACATTTGACTATGAGCGCCGCGAGGTAATGATCCCCATGCGCGATGGCGTGAAGCTGCACACGGTGATTCTTGTTCCACGCAGCGCGACCAAAGCAAAGACTGCGCCAATCCTGCTGACGCGCACGCCTTACAGCGCGGACGAACTCACCACACACGCCCATAGTCCCCACCTTGGGCCTACGCTCTGGGGCTATGACAATGCCACTGAGGTAATTGTGGAAGGCGGTTACATTCGCGTGGTGCAGGATGTGCGCGGCAAATATGGCTCCGAAGGCGACTATGTAATGAACCGTCCGCTGCATGGGCCGCTGAACCCCACTCCGGTGGACCACGCGACTGACACTTACGACACGATCGACTGGCTGGTGAAAAACGTTCCCGAATGCAATGGCAAGGTGGGCATTCTGGGAATTTCCTATGACGGCTTTCTGCCACTGATGGCGCTGGTAAATCCGCATCCCGCGCTGAAGGTTTCTGTTCCGATGAACCCGATGGTAGACGGATGGCGCGGCGACGACTGGTTCCATAACGGCGCTTTCCGGCAGCAGAATATGCCTTACATTTTTGAACAAGTGGCCACGCGCAAGAATGACGCAAAATGGTGGAGTGGCTACTTTGACGATTACGACCTCTATCTCCATGGCGTATCGGCAGGGTTATTGGGCAAGGAGCACGGACTGGAGCAGATCGGATTCTGGCGC
>DATBVH010000426.1:0-7912 GCA_036515395.1 Candidatus Angelobacter sp. | reverse complement strand
GCACAATTCGGCATTTTTGAGTTGCATTCGCTTCAGAGTTGCGGTTATAAGCAAGTCGGGACGCGCCCGTGTTTCAGCACGTTCGCGCCCCTAACCACAGCATCTATGGAGCAGACGCAATGGCTAACTTCGATGTTAACCGCAAGGCAGGGGTTTATGAAACCCTGTCCAGCCTCAACACTGCATTTGCTGGAATCGTCCAGCACCTCGACACGCTACAGAAAACAGGCCCATTCAAACCTAAATCGGCAAAGCTGTTCTCCGGTCTCGCGCAAGAGCTACAGGCCGAAATCAATCAGGACTTTCTCGAAGACCTGCACCAGCTTGAACTTGACGACTGGAACCACTATGGCAGAGTCAGACAGGCGCGGGACAAGGAACTGCGTGATCCTGACGATGTTTTCATTCACGCTGAAGAGCGCAGAAAAGAACTGGCCAAGCAGGGTAAGAAAAAGAGAAACAAATAACCCTTGTCCAATGTTGGACTTAGGCGAGGTATCACTTGAGTCGACTCTTGACACGAGTCAACACTTTGATAACATGACAGGGTAACAGTTGTGGACAGTTGTCCAATTAACTATGGACAACTGTTCGGGAACTGGGAAAGAGTTTGAATTTGGACGTGGTCGGATTCGAACCGACAGGAGAGGGGTCTCTAAGCCATCACCTGCACCAAGCCACGCCCATTAGTGAAGGGCTGACAACAGAACCGTCTGGCAGACATCTCGCACGACCTTGAGAGGGTGGTGAGAGATCGTGCAAGGATTAAAATTCTGCTGCCAGCCCTTCGCGCAATTCTAGCAGAATATGTCTGACCATAAAACAGATTCCGAGCCGACTCCCTGGCAGAAGTTTGAGACCGCTATGCGCCAGATCGTGAAGGTTCCATACTCTGAGGTCAAGGCCAAGCTAGACGCAGAAAAGAAAACCAGGAATCGCAAGCGCACTCGCAAGTCTAAGATACGCGCTTTCCGCGAGGCAAACGGTAAGGGTTAGAGGGGACGCACCGTGGTCTTGCCAGTCAGTTCCGCATACGTCAATCTTTTCCCGACAATCTGAGTCATTGCCAGATGAAAACGGTCGCCATCGTTTAGCGGATTGTCTTTCGTTGCGCGATTGTTATAGCGGAAACACTGCTCATCTAAATAGCGGAACAGGTGGAAAGGTTCCACGCTGATATACGTTCCATGTAATCCGCGTTTCAGTAAGGCCCAGAAATTTTCAATTCCGTTGGTATGCACGTTACCGCTCACATAGGTTTCAGCGTGATTCACGATCTGGTGGACGTAATCTTTATGCAATCCCCAATAGCCGTAAAAATCATCAGTGCTCAAGTGGGAGCCAGCTTCGACATGCTGCTTAACAACGTCATGCAGGGTTGCTGTAGAGCGATTAGCAATCACTTGAGTCTTTACACGTCCATTCGTTTCCAGCAGACCCGCAACGATGGTTTTATTTCCGAATGACATTTTGTCCATCCGTGCGCGTCTGCTCTTGTGCATGTTCTTTGCTTTGCCGCCGACGAAAGTTTCGTCGGCTTGCACGGGACCGCTGTCATTGCCGCCTAGTTTCGCCAGAGAACCGCTCTGCATCGCCAAGCGAATACGATGCAGCATGAACCAAGCGGACTTTTGCGTTACGCCCAGATCGCGGTGAATCTCGTAAGAGGAAACGCCATTTTTGCAATTCACAATCAGCCAAACAGCGGCCAGCCATTTCTCTAACGAGATAGGCGAGTCCTCAAAGATGGTTCCGACCTTCAGAGAGAATTTTGGCTTGGGATGATCGCCATAGCACTTATACAGGCGAGCGTTTTGCAGGTAGCTAACCTTATCGGAATTGCACTGGGGACAGCGCACCTTGCCGTCAGGCCAGCGCACCGCTACCATGAATTCGCGGCAATTCTCATAGTTGCTGAAGTGTTGGATTGCTTCTTGCAGAGTTGATGGCAGTTTCATGTTGAAAAGATAGCATTTTAGCTACGGTCAGTCAAGTATATTTTTACCCACTTGACTAGGATTCTAAAGGGCTTACACAACGCATCCCAGATTGGCGCAGGTTTCCGCTTTTACTTTATTCCGGATCAGTCTCATCAGCGTTGATCAGCGGTAAGATTTTGCTTTTCCGATCACGTGCGATTTTCGGCGATTCCGTGCGATCACGGCGATTTTCCTACCCTCGCCCGGCCTTTTTTACTTTTTGTTGCAAACAAAGGTACTTCGCCAAATCCTCCCAAGGATCACCCATCCCAAACCCAATCCAAAGAGTCGGCAGAGGGTCACAGTTCGGGCTGAGCGCTGTCTGCTAGATTTTCAAAGAGCGCCCAAATACTTCCTTCCCTCACTAGAAGGGCAATAGCGTACTTTGTCATTTGTTCGCCTATTTGTCAAGGCAAAATGCAGCTCGTGGGTCCCCTCGCTGTAATGTTCTTTGGCTTCGGCAGTAAGCAGGTTCATCTCAGACATGGTAATCCCCTCACTCCGAGAATAACTGTTCAGAACAGGCGACTTCACTCACAACCGCGATTATTGAAGGAAACAGCCAGCACTTCAAACGTCCTGCCGGACGCGCGGGGGGAAACAGTGACCTTTGCGATCCAGCTATTCCACAGTCACGGACTTCGCCAGATTGCGTGGCTGGTCAACGTCGCAGCCGCGACGCACGGCAATGTGATAGGCCAGCAGTTGCAGCGGCACCACTTCAAGGATCGGCAGCAGCAATTCCGGCGCGTGCGGCACGTATAAAACGTGGTCGACCGACTCTTTGATTTCCTCATCGCCTTCAGTGGCCACGGCAATCACAATGCCGGAACGCGCTTTTACTTCTTTCACGTTCGACATGGTTTTTTCATAGCGCAATACTGAGTTTGGATCGTTGGAATCTTTCGTCGCCACCATTACAACCGGCAGGTTTTCATCAATCAGCGCGTTCGGGCCGTGCTTCATCTCGCCCGCAGGATAGCCTTCCGCATGGATATAAGAAATTTCCTTCAGCTTGAGCGCGCCTTCCAGAGCAATGGGATAGTGAATGCCTCGACCAAGGAACAGAAAATCCTGCACGCGGTAATACTGTTTGGCCAGAGCTTCGCATTCTGCGTCACGAGCAAGAATCGACTCCAGCTTGGAAGGCAGCTTGAGCAATTCGCCGATGTAGCGCCGAGCGTCATCAGTTGTGGTGGCGCCGCGCAGTTCACCCAGATAAAGCGCCAGCAGAAACAACGCCGTCAGCTGCGCCGTGAAGGCTTTGGTCGAGGCCACCCCGATCTCCGGGCCTGCATGCGTATAAACCGTGCCTGAAGCTTCGCGGGCAATCATTGCGCCTACCACGTTGCAGATGGCGAGTGTCTTGGAGCCTTTGGCTTTAGCTTCGCGTTGCGCGGCAATCGTATCTGCGGTCTCGCCGGACTGAGTAATCAGCAGCGTGATTTCTTTGCTGGAAGTAATAGGATCGCGATAGCGCCACTCGCTGGCATAATCCACATCCACGGGAATGCGCGCCAGGCGTTCGATCATGAATTTGCCCGCCAGCGCGGCGTGCCAACTCGTGCCGCACGCGGCAATGTTGATCTTCTGCACGTTGCGCAGCTCGTCTTCCGTTACGTCCATTTCTTCCAGAAAGACGCGGCCGGAATCCAGTGAGACGCGGCCCAGAGTGGTATCACGCACGGCGGCCGGCTGCTCATAAATTTCTTTGAGCATAAAGTGCTTAAAGCCGCCCTTTTCCGCCATGATGGGGTCCCAGGTCACATGCTGGATCTCGCGCTTGACCGGCTTGCCGTCAAAATCCATGATCTGCACGCCGGAAGTGGTGATCACGGCCAGGTCGCCATCGTGCAGGAAAAACAGGTCGCGCGTGTGCGGCAAAAGCGCCGGAATATCCGAAGCAACAAAATATTCGTTGTCGCCAATCCCGATGACCGCCGGCGGGCCATTGCGCGCCGCAACAATCTTGTTGGGCTCGTCCTCTGAAATCACCGCCAGGGCAAACACGCCGGTAAGCTGCTTCACCGTCTTGCGCACGGCTTCTTCCAGGCTAGGGCGATGCCCGTTGCTCTTTGCGTCAAATGCTTTTTCAATCAGGTGCGCAATGACTTCAGTATCGGTCTCAGTGGAAAACTTGTGGCCTTCCTCAATCAGCTTCTTCTTGAGCGCGAGATAATTTTCCACGATGCCGTTATGCACCACCACGATCTTGCCGGTGCAGTCGCGATGCGGATGGGCATTCTCTTCCGTAGGCCGGCCATGCGTGGCCCAGCGCGTGTGCCCGATGCCCCAGCTGCCTTCCAGCGGCTTCAGGCGGATAGCTTCTTCCAGGTTGCGTAGCTTGCCTTCAGCCCGCCGAATCTCCACCGCTCCGCCGTTGCCATTGCCACAAACGGCAATCCCGGCAGAGTCATACCCGCGATATTCCAGGCTTCTCAGGCCGTCAATAATGACGGGAACAACACGTTTTTTGCCTACATAACCTACGATTCCGCACATAAATTTATTGGACTCCGTCGCGCTGTTGAGGGATTCTCATATTCTACTCCGGAAGTCACAGGCGGCCGGATTACCTCAGTTTATTCACCACAAAGTGCGCGAAGGTCGCAAAGGAAAGAAGCCTAATTTGGTGGTTCTCCGTGTCTCCGTGCCTCAGTAGGTAGGTTTGCCCTTCCGATCACGGCGATGTCGGGATCCGTGTCAATCAGTCCTATCCGTGTCATCAGTGGTAAGGTTTTGTTTTTCCGACCTTTCCCAAATCCGCGTATCCGTGTTAATCCGCGGTAAAAGGTTTTGTCTCCGATCCGTGTAAATCAGTGTTATCCGTGTCATCAGCGGTAAGGTTCGCTCCCTGCCTCAATCTACGCTGGCTCTGTAGCCGAAGGATTAAGGCATCTTTCCATGACAACCTTCCTCCAGCAGGGGCTCTCTTACCTATCAGATAAGTTCCCCTTCTTGAATGAACGCCAGATTCCAGGAGGTCTTCTTGCGTACCGTCACCTTTATTCTCTTCACAGGATTATTACTGTTTCTCGCCGGCTGCGGCTCGGTTTCCAACAATATGCAGCCGAGTCCTACTCCAACTCCAATGCCGTCGCCTTCGCCGAGTCCAACTCCATCACCTAGCCCGACTCCGGCCCCATCGCCCAGCCCCACTCCCGTAGCGTCAGACGTATTCCTGTCGACGTGGTTTATCAATAGTCCCGGCAGAAATGTACCGCCGCCAGCAGGCACAATCACGCTGGATACTACCGCGAACAATGGCGCCGGCAGCTCGCAAGTGCAGCATCTGCCCGCAAACTCCATTCTCTTCCTCCAGTTCTGCCCCTATCCGCAGGGCTTTGCCGGATGCTCTACCGTAACTTCCTTTTCCAGCGACTCAACTGGGGCAGCCAATTTTGGTTTTATCTTTCCTTTGAAGGGGACATTTTCCGGCGCCTTCCAGATTAGTGATGGCAGCGGAAACCAAATCGCTGTTACAGCCACTTCTTCCACCGGGATCAACTTCAAATCGGCGCTGCTGCCTGCCGCCACCGTGACCGGCGGGATTCAGCAGACAACGGGGAACTCCCCGGGAATCGGCTCGGCCTTCGTGAGTGCCACTACCGCTCACATTACGCTGACCGGAACCTTGCCCAATCACACTTTCAACACCGCCGTATGCAGCCTGTTCCTGCAGACGCCATGTGCTACGCTGGCCAATATCACCACCGACGCGCAGGGCAATGCCAGCGCGAATGTAGGCACAGTTCAGCCCGCAGGCTGGAGCGTCTTTCGCGTAAGCGATGCGAACGGCGTTCAGTTCGTGACCGCTTTCCGGGTGCAGTAGAAAGAAAGCCATTAGCAATTAGCCATTGGCAATTAGCCGGATTCGTTGCGACCCCGAACCAGCTAAAGGCCAAGGGCTAAGAGCCAATGGTTGTTAATAATGTCTTGTTGATGCGGCAATCTTTGGCAATTTTGGCATTACTGGCCATCGCTCCAGTGCGCTCGGTTAAAATGTTTCTATCCATGAAGGCTTACGTCACAGTTATGCTCAAGACCACCGTCCTTGATCCTCAGGGCAAGACCATTCACGGCGCGCTCAAAAAAATGGGTTATAAAGGCGTGGACGCGGTGCGCCAGGGCAAGTTTTTTGAATTGAACCTGGATGGCGGGCTGGACAAAAATGCCGCCAAGGCCGAGGTGGAGCGGATCGCCAAAGACGTACTCACCAATCCGGTGATTGAGGAATTTTCGTATCGGATTGAGGAATGAGCAAACCCCAACCTCACCACAGATAACACTGATAGCACTGATTTACACGGATCGGAAATAGAGATTGGGAAAAAGAAGAACTTTTAACCAAAGGACACGAAGGAACACCAAGAAAAAACCTTACCGCTGATGACACGGATAACACTGATTTACACGGATCAAAAAAATTCAAATAATACGACTTTGAATTTGTAAATCCGTGTCATCCGTGGTGAGATTTGCTCTTTTTGTGCAAAGCAATTGGAACTAGCTAAACCAGCCCCTCAATGTCGACAATTTTGTAGCACAGGCACTTCTGCCGTGTGGCCGATTCTTGGCTGTTCTCCGTGTCTCAGTGCCTCAGTGGTAGGTTTTTGTTTTTCCCGAATCGCCCAGCAATCATTTGTGCGCGCCAAGAAAATCTTTTGCTAGCGGCCGGAAGAAAATCCAAGCCGGTCAAACTCTTTGCTGATTGTGCTGTAGCACTCGCAGGAAACTTTTTTCAGGCCTTCCCTGTCGCGGACGTGTATCTTTCCGCGCGAATAGTCCACGAGCCCGGCCTTTTGCAGGATTCCGGCCGCAAGCGTCACCGTGGAACGCGGCGTTCCCAGCATGTGTCCCAGGAATTCATGCGTGATGGAGAAAGTGTCGGACTCCATTCTGTCATGGCACATCAGGAGCCAGCGCGCGAGCCGCTCGGCAATATCGTGCAGGCGGTTGCAGGCGGCAGTCTGCACGGTTTGCATCAGATTGGCCTGAATGTAAGAGTTGGTGCGGCTTTGCAGGATCTTGGAATTCTCAACTTGTTCCCTGAGTTGCCGGGCTTTGATCTTGTAGCCCGCACCTTTAATCTGGATGAAGGCCCTGGTTGGCATGCTTTCGGTTCCCAGCAATATGGGCAAACCAACAAGCCCGTCTCTCCCGGTGATGGCAGTCTCCACGGTGTTTCCGTTGGACATTTCCACCACCATGGAGGCCAGGCCGCTTTCCAGAAAATAGCCGTGAGTGATCTCTTGCTCAGCCTCTTGCAGGGTTACATTTACTGGCAGTTCTAGAGGAGTAAGATGAGGCGCAAGACGGGCAATCTCGGCCTTGGGCAATGAGGCCAGAATTGCATTTTTGTAAGAGGAACGGAGTTCAACGGCGGAGGACATTTTGGGCTCCTTGGGCATGGGTCGCGAGGTCAAATTCGACCTGCACCTCAACGCGCAAGTAGCTCCATAACGGCCTGCGTATAAAGATGTCTATTTACATCTTAGTCCCTTTGGGACAAATCTCCATGCATTTTATCGCACAAGGGGGGGGGGAATATAACACGAAGATAAATGTTAGTCGATAAAAGTACTCTGGGAATGATTTCCTTCTGCCTGTGCGGGATGAACACGCTAAAGCACACGAATCCTGGCTGATCTGCTTGCGCGATCAGGTTGGCCTTTGATTCTCAGAAGGTCATTATCAGCAGACCATTATCAGAAGACCAGTTCAGAATGCTTTGCGCAAAAAAGCAAATCTCACCACGGATGAACACGGATGACACGGATTTACAAATTATTTGAACTCTTGATCCGTGTAAATCAGTGCTATCAGTGTTATCTGTGGTGAGGTTTGCAAGTTCAGAACATCAAGCCGCGCCTGCTGCCCGGGCCTTGGCTTTGGCCGGTACACTCTGCGGCTCAGGTTTTGCTGTGTTGATC
>DATBVH010000425.1:0-5877 GCA_036515395.1 Candidatus Angelobacter sp. | reverse complement strand
AGCAGCGCATCGTTCCAATTTGGGAATGCAGGCGACTTCTCAACTTCCGAGATCACCCTAACACGCTTCGATGTTAAGATGCACGTTCCCAAAGTAATGTCGTCCCCGGCTCGGATGCTCAGAGGAAAGATCTTTCTAAATGAACGCAAAACAGTTCCGCCAACAACTCCACCGCGACATGAAAACGAAGTTTCATGCTGGATTCTTGACAGACCCCGCAGAAGAAAACATTCTTGATATTTGCGGACGAATCTCGGTCGAATGGTGCCGCTATATTCGACAAAGACTTGTCTCCGATACTGAAATCAAGATTGGCTCAGTGACTTTTTTTTCAAATCACCCGACATTTAATTTGGTAATCGCTTGGTCAGCGCGTGACATGAAGAAAATATCTGGCGGCACTGCAGATCTCATTCATAGCAATGTATCCAAGATTAAAATTTTTCGGCAGCATAGCAAATACGTGCCTCAAGCCGAGTATGCGGGTCTCAGTGCCCTCTTCATGGCAAAAAATCCCGGAAGGATTCGAGGGATTTACTTGCATCCTGGCACCACTCAACTTGTTAACATTGGTGGGAAATGGATAACAGGGGATGCAGGCAAAACCCTCGATCCCCCCACATCCCTGCGCCTTGGTCTCCGACATCGTGTTTACTTGCCCGTTGGACCTTGCAACAGTTCTTGGGCGGGGGCATTCATGGTGGCACTCGACAATGGTCAAATCGGTCACAGTGGCGTTAAAAGTGCGGAAAAGAAGGTGTCAGAATTAATAAGCGCTTATGAAAAATATTCTCATCCGTCCACATTTGATCCTGTGCTTACGAGCTGTCATATTATGCAGCCTCTCTGGGAAAGAGTCTGGGAGTCCAGCCGAGAAAGCAGGACTTTATTGCCCCATCAAGGGGGCTTCAAGCGAGTATTTGCACGGCTGTTACAAGATAAATTTTTGGAGAATGCAAATCCGTATCTTGGCGTCGTTCATTTTGACTTTAATGGGTTTAAGCGTCTTAATACTATTGCGGGATACGAGAAAGCTGATCGACTCATAGAGCGTTTCATTCGTTACAGCTGCGAAGAGCTGTCCAAGCTATCAGGCGGTTGGCCCCATCCTGTCTCAACTAGCCCTGGGACATGGACTGCTTTGACTCGGCAGGCCGATGGACCGAAAATAGCCTGGTATTTCTCAAGAATTGGCGGCGATGAATTTGGGCTTGTTTATCTTGCAAAAACCCCTAAAACGGCGGAAGTACGAAAAGCATTCAATGAGGCCATACGCAAAACGGAACAAAACATGCGATCCTGGCTTCGGTTAAGTGAACCCTGGGTTCCGCAATGTATGGGCTCTTTACAGGAGCGAAGGGTGAAGGAAATACTGGGAGACAAGAGCCTCCCATATGAAGATCTAGTTGATCGACTTTGGGAATATATGAGTCGATTCTCTCAACAAGTGAAAGAAGATTTCCGGCACGCTGTGCGAGGCGTGGGCGCCACTTTCTTTGTGCTCACGTTAGATCAGGCTCTGGCGAAGTGGAGAGAAGGATCTATTTGGAAAGGTAGTTCGAGGATGAAAGGTGTATTCTTCATGCCATTCCGCGAGCTTGAGCAATATGCGAAAGAATTACCTTTCTTAACCGGAATCGAGACCGTTGCGAGATATAAAGCCGGCGACATCGTGATGGCACGCTTAAAGCGGCATAAGACTCCTAAGATAAGACACACCAGTACATCAAGAGCGGCGAAGAGGCGTTAGCCGAGACTTAACTGTAAACCCCGACTGGAGCTGTACCTTGCAACTATTACTATTGCATGCTATATCTCCTCAGCAGCCCTGCACCATCAATCGAGAACATCGGTTTGCCATGATGAGATTTAAAATAATTGATCCAGAACGCCTGAATCCCTGCTCGCCGGCCCCGTGCCAACCGAGAGTATTCGCTGCTTCGAAGCGATCCTAAATAAACAGGTAGGTTGGGGAAATCAAGGCCATCCTTTTCTGCGGCTATCGCTGCAAATTGCGATGCCGTGGCTGGAGATTCCAAGTGCTTGTCCATCTTGAAGTCCAGTTCTCCATCTTCCTGGATGAAATCGCTCAAGACCACCAGAAATCGCTTCGAATCACCTGTATCTGCCTGAAAGTCCTGATTAACCAGATACATTGATCCTAAGATGTCCGTTTTGGCTCCGGGGTGAAGAACGGCAGCAGACTCCAATTTTCTCAGAGAAGCCTTAAGTGTCATGGCGAACTGCCGAAGGTCAGCGTCATAGGCCTTCCTCGTTTTTGGCACTTCAAACCGAATGATCTGGCCAGAGGCCTCAACTTGGGCGTCGCTTAGGATTGGAATAATCGCAATGCGGTCGCCACGCTGAAGATTGCTGACGAGTTCGTCAATTGCCTTAAACGCCTGCTCCAAGGACTGCCGATCTATACTCCCGCTAACATCGGGCAGAATGACAATGTGCCTAGGCTCGCGCTTGCCGCAGCCAAGCAAAGCCGCGGCAAGCATCAACGCAATAAGAGTTCTCTTAATTTTCATTCCGCCCCCCTTTGATCATTCTGGCGAAAGCGGCCGAAGGTGCCAACCCGAACATCTGCGGCATGGGCATCTTTAGCCGGAATCACAAACTGGACATGCTCCAGGTCAAAGAACTCGATCCGGCTCGGTGTCCGCCACTGCCTTCTGTAATAGAGGAAAGCGGCCCACCAGACCACGATTGGGAAGAGCACAAAGAAGGGAGAGATGAAGAAAATGAACCAGCCGGCCGCAAGGAGGGCAAACAGGGCCGCAAAAGTCGCCTTGGCGATCACGATCCAGTAGGGTTCCTGCTTTGCTCCATGCTTTCCGCCGCGCTCGTGGTGCAGGCTGTAAACTGAATTCCACTGCTTGCGTTCTTCATCAAGCGCTTTCATTCCTAGCTGAAGGGCTTTTTCCTGCGCCTCGAGTTCCTTTACCGCCGCCGCCCGGCGCTTTGAGAGAGCCTCAAATTTCAGTTTGGCGGTTTTCCATTCCCACCAGTTTTGAATGCGGTGAGCGCCATAGTGGGTGGCAGTTGCAGCGATCACAGGCGTGGCCAGGGTGATGAAGACAAAGAAAATTGACGAGAGGATCGGATGTCCTGAGAGAAAGTCCCCAAGCGGATTTTGATTGAGAGATGCCGCAAATGCAACTTGGTAGCCACGCAGAATTCCCCAGACGACCAGGCCAAAGGCCAGCATGGCCGCCACAACCCGGATAGTCATTTTCCAAATCTTCGGAAATGCCTCTGAAATAAAACTATCCCAAACAAAATGGAAGGTCAGTCCTGCAACTGCAGCAAGGCCGAAGGCGGTAAATAGCTGTGCAATCTCATTTGTGACATTGAGAATGTCCATTGCCGGGGCAAGGAGCAGCGCCTCAGAGACCAGTGCAAAAAGCGCCAGAAGCACGACCACCACCGGGAAGACTATTGTCAGGGCCTCGTCGCCATTCTTTCCCTCGACTGCCTTGATCTTGCGTTCTATTGCCGGTCCCATTTCCTCCAAGTGTTGTATCTCTGCTTCCAACCCCTTTTGCCGTGTGACTGCGTCTTTTTGCAAATTGGCTTTCTTTTCTTCAAATTTGCCATCAATTTCTTCAATGCCGGTTTCAAGCGGAGTTCCATGAGCGCCGTCGTAAAATCCATCGCATTCGACTCTGCGGGCTTCATTCAGGCGTGACATCAGCGTAGGTATTGCGAGTTTCATTTCCTTGTTCCTCCTAAGAATCTGACCATTAAAAAAGGAGCCTGCCTAAATGGGCAAACTCCAATGTGTTATTACTTGGCTTGAAGCAATTTTGTGGCGTCCTGCATTTTCTTGAGTTCGCCTTCTTCTTTGGCAAGCTCTTTGCGCAGAGCCACGACTTTTTCATTTTGCTTATCGACCTGCTCCAGAATGATTTCAACCGGTGTTTTTTTAATCCAGGCTTTTCGCTTTCCGCCTGATTCAGAACCAGCCGAAGCTCCTGAAGCAGATTGACCTTGCTTTTGAGCCGTCATGTGTTCCTCCTTTTCTCATGGTTTTGTTTTTGTATTTCTTTGATTTCCCGCAGGACCATCAGCCTTACCCATACGTAACGGATTTGGTCTTCGAGTCCCGCGAGTGCTCCAAGCACAACTAGATAGTCGTGCTGTTCCAGCGCCTTCATTGCTTCGGTGCAGCGCTGCTGCACATCGGCAAGCACTTTTCTGGCGGCATTGGCAACATGCCGGTGATTGGGTCTTTTTCAGTCACTCTCGCTTTCTTGAGCAGCCGGCTCTGCTTCCTGCTCTGAGCCAGTCGCTGATTCAGCATGTTTGGCGGTCAGCTCATCGGCTTGCTTTTTGCAGGCGCGGCATTTAGAGGCATCGGCATTGCGATGCCGCTCCGTTTGGCCGATGATCCTGGCGTTTGGATCGGCGCTGAATTGTTCCATCGCCAGATTGGCACCGAGGTTATGGGCTGTGGCTTTAAAGGTTTGTGTCTCTGGATTGAGAATGAATACTGCTTTGAGCTTGCTGTCGCTCACTTCTGTTATTTCCTCCTTGGGTTTGTTTTGCGAACTTTCTGGTTGGCTTGTCTCTGCCGACCAATTAGGGAACGGACTGCGCGAAGACTTGCGAAAGGCGGTGATGAGGTCGCGCACTAAACTGCGGCGCTGGTACAAAGATGTGATCAGGCGAGAAAGAGCTTCGGTGTCACTCTGATACCACTCTTCCGGAATCTCACGCGCGATGTTCCAGATTTCAGCCAGATCGATCTCTTCAATTCGGGAAAGGGTCGGCTCGAAATCATCCCATCCGGTTATGTGCGCATAGGCGCTGTTACGGGCATATGCTCCCCGAAGCGGTGAATCAGGAAAGTCCCACTCCCCAGCATTGAAGCAATAGCCCTGGTCAATGAATGTGGCGCGATAGAAGCGTTTGTTTGCGGCTTTTGCAAATACGGCTTGGCGGCCATCCGCGTTGCCGGTCCATTTATCGAACGCCAGAACACGGGCAAAATCCTGTTGGTTACTGACCCGAGTCAGCATCGATTCGGGCAGATAATCAAAGACGTTTGCATCCTGCGGATCAACCACATACTGCGATCCGAACTGCAATCCGCTGGCGCAGGCTACTGAGTATCCCCCAAGATCGATTTTCAACTCCGGACTGTTTTCAATGAGCCAATCGGGTACTGAGATGATTGCGACCTGGGGCATTGGTAAACCGATAAGGTCCCCGAGTTTGGTCGCTAAATATTCGTTGGTAAGAATCCGCGTATGCTGCGGGTTATTAAGAAACTTCGCCACATAGTAGTGGCCGTCAGATGCACGAAGCAGATGGGGTTGTGATCCGCCGCGCATCTTGCGTATGTGCTGCACTGCTGAGATTGTTGCGACAGGCCCAACCATCAGAATCCATCCTCCTTTCACGGCGGAACGCCGAACATCAATGTCTGCCCTGAGATTCATGCTTTATTTCCGGTATCTTCCTGCGCGTACTCGTCAAGCATCGCTTCAAGTTCCGCGAGACGCTGACGCTTTCCGGGCGATTCCGGAAAGCCATAGGTCCTTGTGATTTCTGCTTTCACTCGCTCAATGCATTCCTGCACGATGAATGTCACTGCTTATTTCCCCTCTTTTTCCTCTGGTACGTTGTTGATTTTTTCGAACTTCAAGGCATTCAGTTCACACGGCCCACCGTGTTTGCGGCCCGAACCAACATGCCTTCGGGAATCCTCACCCTTTCCACAAGCGGCTCATGGAGTGTGAGTGCCCGTGAGAATTTGCTTTCCTGAACTAGCTGCACGATCTCCATTGTTTGAATGGCCAACAGTTGCGCCTCTTTCTGGGTCACATTCAGAAGCGCCAGAATGAGTTGTTGTTCCGTCAGTTTTTC
>DATBVH010000424.1:0-12490 GCA_036515395.1 Candidatus Angelobacter sp. | reverse complement strand
GAGTCCCAAAGCCGTGATAGGCTGACTGCGCATGCGCGATCCGGTTGAGTTGGAAATTTTCAAAAGTCTGTTTCACTCCATTGCGGAAGAAATGGGAGCGGCGCTGCGCCGTACAGCGTTTTCTCCCAACATCAAAGAACGTCGCGATTATTCCTGCGCTGTTTTTGATGGCGCTGGAGAAGTGGTCGCCATGGGCGATCATATGCCGGTGCACTTGGGATCGATGCCCATGTCAGTACGCGCGGCGGTGGAAACACTCACGCTTAATGCCGGCGATGTGGCGATCTTGAACGATCCCTTCTGCGGTGGCACGCACCTGCCGGACATTACGCTAGTCGCACCGGTCTTTATTGAAGGCAAAACCAAGGTTGCGGGCAAAAGGAAGCTTGCGGTGAAGCCGGCGTTTTATGTCGCTTCGCGCGCGCACCATGCTGATGTTGGCGGAACATATGCGGGATCGATGGGTATCTGCCGCGAAATTTATCAGGAAGGCATCCGCATTCCTCCCATCAAATTGATTGCCGGAGGCAAGCTGCAGGATGACGTCTTCCGCCTGCTGCTCAATAATGTGCGAACTCCGGAAGAGCGCGAAGGCGATCTGAATGCGCAGATTGCCGCGTGCCACACCGGAGCAGCGCGACTGCTGGAGATCACCGAGCGTTATGGCCTGGCGCGCGTGCAGCAGGTGATGGATGAATTGCAGGAATACTCTGAAAAGCTCATGCGGGCATTTTTGAGCCAAGTACCGCATGGCCGTTATGAAGCCGAAGACTTTTTGGACGATGACGGTGCTGGTTCGGGACCGGTGCGGATTGCGGTGGCGCTTACATTTCAAAAGGCGACAGCGGGCAAGCCGCTGGTGACGGTAGATTTTACCGGCAGCTCACCGCAAGTCGCGGGCAGCATCAATGCCGTGGATGCGATCGCTTTCTCCGCATGCTTTTACGTCTTCCGCTGCTTGTTGCAGGAAGATGTTCCAGCCGCCGCGGGATTAATGCGTCCCGTGAGAATGATTGCGCCCAAGGGAACGGTAGTGAATGCACGGCCACCGGCGGCTGTCGCGGGCGGGAACGTGGAGACATCGCAGCGCATCGTCGATGTGCTGCTGCGAGCGCTGGCCAAGGCGACGCCGGACCGGGTGCCCGCCGGTTCTTCCGGCACCATGAACAATTTGACCATCGGCGGAATTGACGAACGTACCGGCGAGCCTTTTGCTTATTACGAGACAATTGCCGGCGGTATGGGAGCGCGTCCTGACCGGGCCGGGGTGAGCGGCGTACACACACACATGACCAACTCGCTCAACACTCCGGCAGAGGCGCTGGAATACGCATATCCTTTGCGTGTGACGGAATATTCTTTACGTAAGGACAGCGGAGGCGTAGGCAAGTTCCGTGGCGGAAACGGCATTGTGCGTGAAGTGGAGTTGCTGGCCGATTCTGAAGTTACTTTGCTGGCCGATCGTCGCAGCCGTAGGCCCTACGGATTGCAAGGCGGCGCTGATGGCGCGGCTGGGCGAACCGAAGTCATTCATGTGGATGGTGCGCGTGAAACACTTCCGGGCAAAACCAGCGTGCGCTTGAAAAAGGGCACACATGTGAGGGTTGAGTCGCCTGGAGGCGGAGCTTGGGGCAAAAGCGGCGGCTAACAATCAGCTCGTTTACCGTTGCTGCGGTGTTGGCGTGGGACTCGCCTCTTTCTTTTTCCGATTCAGTACCTGGTTCAGCACATCACCCCATCCTGGCGTTGATGCTGGCGTAGCAGTGGGTTGCGGAGCCTGATTAGCGCCCGCTGCAGGACTGTTCTGCTCTTGTGGCTGGCTCTGTTTCGGCTGCTCTTGTCCTTGATTCGCGCCTCCGGCGGGAGCGCTTTGCTGTTGCTGCCGGCCCGCATTGTTCCCGACTGCGGGGGGCTGCTGCTGTTGTTGTGGCTGATTTTGTTGATTCTGCTGTTGTTGTTTTCCGCTAATCGCATCCAGAATGCCGCCAATACCACCTTTTGGTTGTCCGTTCGCCGGCTGGCCGGCAGCGCCGCCCTGGTTCTTCTCCCCGAGAACAGCGCCCAGAATTCCGGTGGTCAGCTGAGCGGGATTTCTGGTATTGGGCAGCATGTTCTTAAGTTTCATCTGCGCGATCTGCTGCACGTCGGGAGCAACATGCGGATGTTGGAACGTTCCTGTGATAATCACCGGCATCACGAGCTCGCCCTGATTGTTGGCCAGGGCCGTGTTCATGTAGCCGCCGACTTGCGTCCCGCCTACCTGCTGACTAAGAGCTTTGTTCAGGACAGTTGTTACATGCAGATTAAGGGATTGGTCGGCGAGATTAACTAATCCGGCGGCTGCCAACGTCCCGCCGTCGATCACAGCATTGAGATTGTTGGTCTGCGCCACGCCGTTCTTCACGTCAAAATTGCCGGTCAGCTGGACGAGATCAGTGAAGTTTTTCGCGGCATCAAAGTTAGCGCCTATAAATTTTCCGACCGATGCCAGCTCATGGAGCAGATTAATGTTCATGAGCTTGCCATTGGTGAGGTTGATCGCCATGCTGCCATTAAGGCTGCGGGCAATGCTGCTGGACGAACTTGAACTGAAGCTGGCATTCACATTTGAGGCCAGCAAGCCGTAAATGGTCTGCTTTACGTCAGAGACCGACGAGATCAGTTTATTGGCGTCCACCTTGTCTGTCTTCAAATTCACTGTATACACGGGCTGCGCAGGCCGCATGTCAATGGTGATAGCGCCATTTTCTTTGCCGTTGTAAACATCCGCCGTAACAGGATTCATTTTGATCAAGCCGTGGTCCAGTGTCACATTGGCGTGAGCATTGTTTAAAAGCAAGTCGTCATACTGGGTCACGCCGATGGCAACGGTGCCTCCGCCGGTCATTTTGGTGAGCAGGCTGGGTTGCGGATTGTTATTGACGGGCGCTTGCGCTTCAGCTTTCGGCACGATGTTCCAGAAGGGGTACTCCATGGCCGTGCGTTTCGGCTGGGCCGGCGCTGCGTTGAAGATCTGCTGTAGCTCAGTGACATTTACCTTGTCGACGTTCAACGCAAACTGGACTTGTGGGGCAGCAAAATTCCTGAGCGCCATTGTGCCGGTGGCGTTCGTCTGTCCGATGCCGGCATTCACGTTCTGCAGGCCAATGGAATTCTTGTTGAATTGAATATCAGAGTTTCGCACCTGGAGCGGCTTGGTAAGCGAGGGCAGCTTCAGGTTGGCATTGCTGATCTTTCCTGTGCCGGAAAGGTCCAGCGCCGACGTGTTCTTAATAGGCCCCTGCCCACGGACAGCCAAGGTCAGGGTTCCATCGCCAGAAATTCCATCAACAGCGCTTACGCCCGCGGTCCGGGCAAGATCAAGGATTTCGCCCATCGGGCCGCCAGCATTCAGCGTGAATTGCACCACCGGGGCTTCAAAGTTCTTGAGCGTCAGCGCGCCATTGGCAGTCGCCTGTCCCAGACCAACGGAAACATTTTGCAACACGACGGAGTTCTTGTTGAATTGAATGTCAGAGTTTCGCACCTGGAGCGGCTTGGTAAGCGAAGGCAGCTTCAGGTTGGCGTTGCTGATTTTCCCCGTGCCGGAGATATCGAGCGCCGCCATCTTTTTTGTCGGACCCTGCGCATGCACATCAAGGTTCAAGGTCCCATCTCCAGAGACGCCATTCACGGCGCTTACGCCTGCGGCCCTGGCTATATTCAGGATTTCTCCAAGTCGTGCATTGGGTGCGCGCAGAGCGGCATTGATGGTGCTGTTGTTGCCGCTGTAATTAGAAAGCGTGAAGTTCGCATTGACGCTGGTCGAACCGGTTGTCGCGGCAAAGTCATTGGAGCGGATGGCATCCGGAGTTAACGTAAGCTCAATGTCATTCACGTGCACTGGTTGCGGAACATCTTTTCCGCTGATGTCGAGGTTTTTGGCGGAGACTTGGCCATTCATAGCCGGTTTATTCGCCGGTCCGCGCGCCTGGAGATTGGCATTGACCGTCCCTTTCACGTCAGCGCCGGGATTAAAGGCAACGCCAAAAGCCAAGGCAAGCCGCGCCATTTCCACGATCGATGCGTCCGAAGCTGTAAGTTTCAGATCAATTTGCGAGGGGTTCGGCTTGCTGTTGACGGTGCCGGCAATCGTTATTGGCGTGCCGCCCAGCTTGATATTGCCTTTGCGGATCTGAATCACGTCATTGGTGAGGTCATCTGTCACGTCATAATTCAGCGTAATGGGATAGTCGACATTTACTTTGCGAATGCGCGTGTCAACTAACTTGATAGAGCCGCTCGAGCTAATCTTTCCGGAAGAGTTTGTCACCTTGGCGTCGCCCGACAAAACAGAGTCGATTCCATTGAGCGCCTGCGAATTCAAAAATTTCTGCGCGGCCCCGGTGGAGACCTGGTCCATACGCAGAGTGCCATCGAACGGCGTATTCAGCATATCGGCCTGTTGGATAGGGCCGCCCTTTCCCTCCAGCATCACGGTCTGCTTGCCTTCGCCAGGGAGATGCGCCGTGAGCTTCATGCTGAATTGCTGGTCAGGAGCGAAATCGCTGACGTTCAAATCGATATGGTCATAAACCGCCCGCGATTGGTGTTTCTGAAGATCGGTAATTGCAACTTGTCCATCATTGATGAATAAATTTGCCAGCGTGAGCTGGCCTGCAGGCTGCTTGTTTTCGGGTTGAGTTGAAGATGGCGTGCCTGCCGGTCCTGTGGTTGTTGTGGGCGTGGGAGCTTGTGCCGGCTGCGATGGCGTTTTCTGCGCTGCGGCAGGCTTGGATTCCTTTCCCAGCGTCGCGAAATTCCAGACGCCCTCGGGGTTGCGCACCAATTCAATGTGAGGATGCACCAGTTCCAGAGAGTTCACATCAAGCTGCTTGTGCAGCAGCGGCCAGAACTTGACGCTTACAGCTAGCTTGTCTGCCGTGGCAAAAGGACGATTGGTAGCAAAGTGAGGGTCCTCCGCAATCGTGGTGTTCTCGACGTCGAACGCAGGCGGGAACAGACGCAGCCCCATCTTGCCCAGCGTGACCTGTCTTCCCAGCCGCTTTTCCAGTTGCGACTGAATTTGCCCGTGATATTGATTCACGTCAATCAGGTGCGGCACGATAAGAACCGCGGCGATCAATATAACGACGATAATGGCGATTGCAATACCAAGTTTGCGCATAGCTGCCTCAGTCAGCGCCAGTTACTCGTACAAAAGCGCTTATCAAATTTTTCCGATGCGAGGGTTTCCCTACTAAGTTTGAAGCCAGGTGCCATGGTACGGGTTGCAGAGCCCTCAGAAACAGGCAAAGAAGATGAGAACAACCCCCAAACCTTACCGCTGATAACACTGATTTACGCGGATCAAAAAAATTCAATACAACCATTTTGAATTGAAAAATTCGCGATATCCCGTTCACCCGCGGTGAGATCTGCTTTTTCGGGCAAAGATAAAACTGATGCCACTTTTAAATTCTGCGCCGGGGAAGAGCACGCTTTTGCGCTAAGGATCGTTTGACGATTCTGCCGATTTCTTGCTAAACTCAAGGTTTCATTGCCACTTATCCCACCGAGAAGGTTTCCAAAGTGCCAGGTTATACCCGTCGTCAATTGAAAGAAGATAAGTTTGCTGCAACTGCCCAGGGCGCAGCGGTATGGGCCACGGGCCACCGCCAAACCTTGATTTGGACAGTGGGCCTTGCGCTGGTCGCTGTGTTGTTGACAGCGGGTGTAATTACCTGGCGCAGCCGCCAATCGGATGAGGCAAATACGCAGTTGTCCGCGGCCATGCGCACACTGGACGCGCAAATTGTGCCCGCAGGCTCGCCGCCTCCTGCTGAAGAGATCGGCCCGACATTTCCTACAATCGCGGATCGCGCCAAGGCCGCACAAAAACAGTTTCAGGCTATCGCCGACAAATATTCCACGGTCTCTCCGGGAAAGATTGCCCGCTACATGAGTGGAGTTTCATTGCTGCAGGCCGGGGACAAGGCAGGCGCGGAGAAAGAGCTGAAGACTGCAAGCGATTTCAGCGATAAGGATGTGGCGGCCCTGGCCAAAATGGCGTTGGCATCCCTGTATCGAGGAACGAACCGCGCTTCGGACGCCATAGCTATTTACAAAGATCTTTCAGAGCATCCCACGGTGACCGTATCGAAAGCCCAGGCGCAACTGCAATTAGCGGAGATGTACGAAAGCACTGATCCGCAACAGGCAACCCTGATTTACCAGCAATTGCAGAAAGACGATCCACGGAGTCCCGCAGCACAACTGGCGGGGCAGAAACTTGCCAAGTCCAAGTAGGTTTGCACAAGAACCCAAACCTTACCACTGATAACACTGATTCACACGGATCAAAAAGGTTGAGTTAGGACCGCTTTTAAGTTTGTAAATCCGTGTCGTCCGTGTGCACCGTGGTGAGATTTGCTTTTTGTGCAAAGCCAGTCCAAGTAGACGTTTAACCAATCCAGAACTGGGCAGAGCTCGATTCCAGAACTGAGCAGAGTACACGGTGCCGACGGCGCGAACTTGAGTGGAAATTACACGGCAACCTTCGCGGTGAATCCGCAATCTCTATTAAACAGGCGGCGTTCAATTCTGGCTGCCAAATTCACCAGGAGTTTAAGCATGAAGTCCTTTTTGGCAGGGTTGGGAATTGGTATTGGTTTGGGGATTCTTTTTGCCCCGATGAGCGGCGAAGAAACGCGCGAAAATCTCACACAACGGGCGAGCGATCTGGCAGACTCAGCACGTGATCTGGCTAACCAGGGTCGCGACAAGGTCCGCACCACGGTTTCTGCAATTCGTGGACAGGCTGACCGTTTTGCCGGCAGCGTGCAGGAAGCTACCGGAACTGAAACTCGTAACCTCTAATTATTAAAAGCAACGACTGCATTTTGCCGGCGGAGAAGGAACGTCTGCTTTAAGAGCTGCGGGTTTTCCAGCGAATCAGTAGACGCTCATGAGTGGGTCAATTTTCAACAAAATTGACCCACTTTGTCGTTTGCCGCATATGTACCCCTTACAGATGTCGTGATTACGAGGCAGGCGTCTTGCGGCGGGACTTTCGGCCCTCTCTGGCAAGTTCCTTTCTTCGTTCTTCTGCATGAATGAAAACGTCGTCAGGGTCTCTCAGGCGCTTTTCCATGGCAATACGGACTTTTCCGAATTCGCCCCAATCATCATGCTCCAGTGAATCCAGAGGGCCGAGCAGAGTAGTGTTAATTTCAAGCTGAACTTCCTGAGCCAGGCCGCGCACTTCTCGCATGTCGCGGGCGCTGAATATGCGCGTTTGAGCGAGATCGTCTAACCGCTGGACAATCAAGTGGAAAGAACGGTCGAGCAAGAAGATTTGCTTGTAAACCGCTGCTCGCTGGCTGCTCGTAAGCCGGATCGCCATAGCTTGCTCCAGAGTGCCTTACTTGGTGCTAGATCTACTATAGTAGAAACGAAATGAACGCGCCAGATCCGATCCTTGAGGGGTGTCCACGGAATTCCGCAAACGCTTTGGCGCGAGAGTGCGCGAACTGCGCCGGGAAAAGAATATGCTGCAAGGCGAGCTCGCCGACAAAGTCGGTGTGCGGGAATCGTACATCTCTGACGTGGAGAACGCCAAGAAAGAGCCTTGCCTGGAAGTAATACAAATGTTAGCCAAGGGCTTAGGCGTTTCGCTCAGGCGCTTGTTTTGGGATTTGTGAGATTTCCAACAGGTGAGGCTAATGCCCGAATCTTGCCACAAGAAAGCCGATGACCGTTCCGCCGATTGCGCCCATGCCAATAATGGGAGCGTATGCCTTGGTGATGATGGCGTCAGGGATGCTCAGCAACAAACCGAATACCAGACCGACTAACCATCCGGGCCAAGGCAAGCGAGCAGCGCCGATTGCGAATCCAATGCCAAAACGAGCAATGAAAGCCGCTGTGATGGCTGCTCTCTTATCAGGGAAGGTCATAGGCAGCATGATTGCGATGTCCACAGCACCAAACACCAAACCACAGACCACACCAAGCACGAGTCTCGACATTATCGCTTCGCTGACCTCCCTTGGAATTGGTCAAGTAGAGCAAAGTATGGACGGTGGTGTCCAGATATTTTCTATTTGCTCTCCGAGCGCCTTGTGAGTTAGAGAAAATTTCAGATCGCAGAAATATGTTGCGGCGATAAGGGCTGTGTGTCAGAATCGCTGAAATAACCCCTTGGAGATCATCCCCTGAAAAATAAGAAGGACACGATTCTGGTTGCGTCCTGGGACCCGGCACTTGAAGCTGCAAGAAAGCGCACGCTTGAAAGCGCAGGATACGAGGTACTGCTCGCCAGGGGCAGCAATGGCGTTCGCAAGATGTGCGAGAAGAAGCGGGTGAGCCTGGTTCTTATCGGCTATTCGCTGCCTCCGTCAGAAAAACGTCGTGTTTGGGTTGAGGCCCGGACAGTCTGCAAAACGCCGGTACTGGAACTGTACCAAGGCGGCAAGCCCGAACTCGTGGAATCCACCGCATTGTTTGCTCATCAAACAAATGTTCCCGATGATTTTGTTAAAGCAGTGCAGCATATTCTTCAGCGCAAGAACCAGAACTGAAGAATGCGGTTCGGCTTGCGCGTCTTCGGGCTATTCGTAACGGTACACTGGACAAACGTGCAATCATTCGCATGATCGAAAGTACAATTCTCTCCAGGGTTTGCGCGATTCCCCAGATTGAGAGACTCTGCAATAATTTCCAACAATGCTCTGCATGGCAGCATCAGAACTGACAAGGGGAGTTGTGGAATGCCGGCCAAGCAGTTCAAATTATTTCTGGTAAAATCTGCTGCAACCGGTATGGAGGAACGGCAGGTGACTTTCCGGACTGGTGAGAGAATTACGCGGAGCGGAATTTACCAAGTAATTCATCGCAAGCATCGCCTCCCTCATGAAGTTACTCTGTTGAGACACCAGATTTTCCCGAGATGCGCCAAGTGCCATGACCAAGTAAGATTTCGGCTCCTTCGCGGGGTCCAGTTGCCAGAGATCGAGAACGAATTCTCAACTCATATCTACCTGTACGAATTGCCTGCACTGGATGACGCTGTTGAAGGGACAATTGCGGTCTGATTCAAGCTAAGTAGCCTTCCGCCAATTCTCCGAATCGCTTTAAAAGTGAGCTTTCGCTGAACGGTAATACTGCCTCGTCGCGCAATCTGCGAACCAGCTCAAAGCTGATCTTGCTTCCGCATTGCTTGCAGCAGGGAAAGATTTCACTGGCTTTGAGAGAGGCCGAGTGCATAAGACGGTGAGAATCGTGATGGACGCGGTAAACGCCACTCTGCAGCACACGCTGACCCGGAACAAACTTTTCCATATTACTCCCCGCCGGCCAGCGCAAGATAGAACCCCAATGTCTTCGGGGTCGGATGCTGGAACTCACATTCTGAGTTGCTCGATTATTGGAATTTCTACTGTTACCTATGTCATTACTTCATCGACGTTTTTGGGGTGTCTGGAAGGGAAATCAAGACTAGAATCTCGTCAAACGAGGTAATTTCGGGTGCGCCATGGACTCTAAAAACTTAAGCCTTGATATCAGGGAAGTCGCTACAGAGCTGGCGCGGCTGGAGCAGCGGCTAAGAGTGGATCCCGACCCGGAAGCGGCTGCGCTGGATGTATTGCGTCACGCCATCGACACCACTCGTTTAACCGCCTGGAGCGTGAGCGAACTCATTCGCAGCGGGAACAGCCGACAAGCTGCAATGGGCTTTGTTGCTGCTGAGCGCAGACGCAGGCTTCAACAAATGATCAAAGATATCTGCAGGGACCTTGAAGCATCACCTTTGAAAGCGAACGAGCGGGATTTACTTCTGGAGTCGGTGAACAGCCTTAAAAATTCCTTGTTGGCTTAGATCACAGAAGCAAACATTTTTTGTCAAACCGAGATAGCACGGAGTGATTTTCTTCTTGACTCAGTGGCGAACAAATGGTAAAGTTGAGGATTCGCTCCAGAGCGGAAAATAGTGCGATTGAACGGTCTTTGACAAAAGAAGCTGCTAGCGACTAGCTGCTGGAAACCGGTACTTGGTTCTTGGTATTTGGTACTTCGAGAGACGGTCTGCCGACTCTTGGGATTGGGTTTGGGTGATCCTTGGGTCACCCAAGGATCACGCCTGGGTCACGCAAGCGTCACGCAAGGGAGGCCCAAGCGTTGATTGGCGGAAGTTGTTTGTTTTCAGTGCGGCTAAAAAAAGGCGGGGTGGGGGTAGGAGATCGCCGAGATTGGAACGGCAAAACTGCAGAACCTTACTGCTGATAACGCTGATAACACGGATCAGAAAACCGGAGATCGGGGAGAAAAGGTTGAGTCCATGGGATGAATTGTGTAAGCCATTTAGAATCCTAATTGAGGCATGGGGGGAGGGGTGGCAGAGGGCTTCGCCAATTTAGGTCCTTCATTCGCGGCAAAAGCGGCCGCTCTTTCAGGATGACAAGTTGAGCCGCGGCGATTTTTGCGCCGCACGGCTTAGTTCCTCGACACTTCCGCTGACGGCGCTGCGCATTCCTTGACACTCTCTCGGTACGCCCTTTATCCTTAAAGCATTGTCAACGATCGTAAGACATCGGTTACCGATCGTCCCAGCGTTCCCCCGACAAAACTAAGAGCCACTGATTCCGGAGCGCCCCTTATGTTCATAAAAGTAAAGGATCTTGAGCTCCGAAATCTGGAATTTGATGAGTCTTTTGCGCCCGGCGTAATTGAGTTGCTGGAAGACCAGATCCAAACAGCGCCCGTAAAATCGGCAGGGCGCGCAGAACTGATCCGCGAAAACCGCGGTGGCCGAAATGTGGTCGAGGACATCAGGCTGGTGGGCAGCTTTTCAACGGAAGTTGAAGTCAAGTGCGCACGCTGCCTTGATCCGGTGCATAATTCGCTGGCGGAAAAGTTTGACCTGCTATACCGGCCCCTGGGTGTGGATGCGGCCGGGGATGAAGTGGCGATTACGGAAGCCGACACAGAGATTGGCTATTATCAGGGTGAAGGGCTGCTGCTGGAAGACGTATTGAAAGAGCAGATCCTGCTGGCGCTGCCGGTAAAGCAGCTTTGCCGCGCCAATTGCAAAGGGCTGTGTCCGCAGTGCGGCAAGAACCTGAACCTTGAAAGTTGCGATTGCGTGACGGCGATGCCCGATCCGCGATGGTCAGCTCTGGAAGATATCCGCAAGAAATTGGAACGATAAAAAAGAAATCGCGCAGGCTTGTGCCGGCGCCAGAAGAAAGGGACCTAATGCCAAATCCAAAACGGCGGCACTCAAAAGCACGCACATCGAGTCGCCGCGCACATGACTTCCTTACGGCGCATTCCGCATCGGAATGTCCCAACTGCCACGAGAAAAAGATGCCGCATCGCGTATGCGCAAAATGCGGTTACTACAAAGGCCGGGAAGTTGTGCAGGTAAAAGAAAACGCCTAAGTGCAAAAGCCAGTGGAAACTGTTATAGCCGTTGATGCAATGGGTTCAGACCGGCATCCCAGGCCCGAGATTGAAGGGGCTTTGCTGGCCGCGCGCAACTATGGCGTGCGAGTTCTGCTGGTTGGCCCCGAAGAGCTGTTGCACAAGGAGCTAACCGCCCATCCTATAGCGCGCAATCTTCCAATTGACGTGGTGAACGCCACGCAAGTCATTGAAATGGAAGAAAAGGCCGTGCAGGCTGTCCGGACCAAGAAAGACTCCAGCATGCACGTTGGCCTGCGGCTGGTGAAAGAGAAGAAAGCCGTCGGATTTGTGACGGCCGGCAACACTGGCGCCGCGATGGCGGCGGCCAAGATGGTGTTGGGCGCACTACCCGGAGTTGATCGTCCGGCGCTGGCCAGCGTGTTTCCCACTCAAGCAGGCAAGGACAAGCCTTCCATCCTGATTGACGTGGGCGCTAATGTGGATTCCAAGCCGCACAATCTGGCGCAATTCGCGTTGATGGGCGCGATGTACTATCGCGCGATCTTCAAGAACGCCGAACCTACGGTGGGCATTCTTTCTATTGGGGAAGAAGAAGGCAAGGGCAACGAACTCACGCGCAAAGCACATTCCCTTATGAAAGATTTGCCGCTCAATTTTCTGGGCAATGTTGAAGGCCGCGATTTGTACAACGGCAAAGTGGATGTAATTGTTTGCGACGGTTTCGTCGGGAACGTGGCACTGAAGATTTCTGAAGGGCTTGTGGAAGCGGTGCGCCACTTGCTGAGAGAATCATTGACGTCGACTATCACATCGCAAGTAGGAGCGTTGCTGGCGCGGAAAGCATTTGCCAATTTTGGCCGCAAGCTCGATTACGCCGAATACGGAGGAGCGCCGCTGCTTGGGTTGAAAGGCGTAGCCATCGTCGGACATGGGCGCTCAAATGCTAATGCCATGAAGAATGCCATCCGCGTAGCCAAAGAATATTACGAGTCAGGCATCAATACCAATATTGAAAAAGAGCTTGGCGTTGCCGGCAAAGCTGCTGAAGAATCCGCATGAGCCATAGTCCAGTTGCTTTCCTCTT
>DATBVH010000423.1:0-5287 GCA_036515395.1 Candidatus Angelobacter sp. | reverse complement strand
TATTTCTGGCATACAGCGTCAGTGAGTTCTCTTGAAGTGCTTATTCCGCAACGGGATATTAGATCGCTGCGGCAGGAATTGCCGACTTGAGCCAGGTTTCCATCTGTTTGTGGTCAACCACACCAGCCTGCTGCGTTACAGGACGTCCTTCATACAGAACGACAAAGTTTGGAATTCCGCGAACGTTGTACCGCGCTGCCAGGTCAGAGAATTGTTCTGTATCCACTTTCACCACAACGGCGCGTCCTGCCATTTCTGCTGCAACTTTGGCAACTTCAGGCGCAGCCATGTGACATGGACCACACCATGCCGCCCAGAAATCCACCAGCACGGGAACACGAGCGTTGTGTAGGATCTCGTCAAACTCTTCCCGTGTGACAGAAAGAGGTTCATCCACCGGCGGCAAAGGTGACTTACAGTTGCCGCAACGTCCGGTGTCAGCCAGATGGTTTGCCGGTATCCTGTTTTTCTTCCCACAGTGTTTGCAAGGCCGAATGAAGGGCATGACCGGACCTCTCTCATTGATTCGATGCCGAACCGCGCCTTACAGGTGCGCAGTTCTGGCCAGTGTTGAACGTCAGCAACACGCAATATTGCCGTGCCAATTCGCGGTTTGAGCCTCGTGTTTCAAACCTAAAGAATTTCTAACGAAGTACCCGCCCGCCATTCCAGAGTTCCGCTTTGGAGTTCGCTGTAAAGAATTCTTGAGTGGCAGACCTTGGCAGACTTGCTGGCTCCCGGTTGCCGTTAGCCTAACATCTTATATGTGTGTAATGCTGAGGCCTGACGCAGGAGAAAGCATCGCCCAGCGGTGCCAGTTGAGCAAATCCAGGGGCCAGTTGATCGCCCGGAAAAACAATACTGCAAAAACAAGATGCAGGCACTAAGAGGCGTGCGTGAAACTGTTACAGACCAGACAAACAATCGAGCCAAACGGAGCTGGAATCCGTTCTGAAGTAAATGAACTAGCCAGCCGTGATGACGCGCGGGCCTTGGCCGAACACCTATAAGTGATGGGCGTAAGTGATGGGCGAGGGGAGGACATCATGCCAGCCAGAAAGTGGAACGGTCAAAAAATCGACGATAGCAGGAGAGCAATCAAGCTTGCCGCTCTGACAAGAAATCAAGGGCCCATGGAACAAATCCGTCAGAGGTTCCTTCCTGAGGAGAATAGACAAACCCGTGAGTCGAGTCGTCCCAATGGCAGAACCGTGTTATCGCAAACCAGCAGCCCGGAAAATACCAATACGGTTCAGGAGCCCCCGAAATCCGACCAGACGACAAACTCCGAACAGACGACCAACAAAGTATTGACGGTGTTAATCGCGGACGACCATCCTGTGGTGCGGGAAGGACTGGCGGCGATTATTCAAACGCAGCCGGGATTAAAAGTGATTGCCGAAGCAAGTAACGGGCAGGAGGCAATGGAAAAATTCTTTGCTCATCGACCCGATATTGCCTTGCTTGATTTACGCATGCCCCTGATGACCGGCGTGGAAGCGGTAACGGCAATTTGCGAGAAGGAACCGGGCGCACGGTTGGCAATTCTTACCAGTTATGAGAGCGAAGAAGAAATTTACCGCGCTCTACGCGCCGGCGCGCAAGGGTATGTTCTGAAAGATGCTCCGCCGGCGGACTTGATTGAGTGCATTCGCGCCATGAGCGAAGGCAGAACATGGATTCCGCCTGATATCGGGGCCAAACTGGCCAGGCGCGTGAAAGGGCAGGAACTAACGTCGCGTGAGATGGAAGTACTGCGCGCTCTGGTGCAGGGCAAGAGCAACAAGGAGATTGGATGTCTGCTGGACATCGCCGAAAGCACCGTTAAAGTCCATGTAACACATGTTCTGGAAAAATTAAAAGCCAGCGGCCGGACTGAAGCTATCAGCGTGGCCCTGAAACGCGGGCTGATAAGAATGGATTCGGCCCAGGGGTAGCTATTCCGCGGAGAGTCGGGATTAAGAGAAACCTGCGGGTCAAAGCCTACTGCATGGGCCATAAAGCAAAGTGCGATTTTTAGGAGAGATCGATGGGATCAAGGTTGTCGCGGCAAGCGGTTAAAAATAAGGCCATCAAGAACGGCCAAACGCATTTCTTGTGCATGGCGCCGCCTTCACGCGAAGCACAACAAGGGCACGATCAAGCGCGCAACGGTCTTGAGCAAACGATAACGGTATTGAAGCAAGAGATTGCAGGCAAGATCGTTTCCCAGCAGCAATCGCTCCAAGATGCAGCTTTGCAAACACTTTGGGAGCATCATCCGGGCGGTGTGATTGTGTGCGATGCAGAGGGAAGAATCGTCTTTGCGAATGCTGCGGCAAAACAGATGGCACGGATACAGCCTGAAGAACGGGTAGAGCCTGAAGAACGGGTAGAGCCTGAGGAACGGGTAGAGCCTGAAGAACGGGTAGAGCCTGCAGAACGGATAGAGCCTGAAGGAATGCTTTTGAACTCTGCGCCCTCTATATGGGGTATGTTGCTTCCGAGCGAAGGCAAACCTGAGATGACAGGATGGCCCTCGCTGAGGACCTTGCTGTCGCGACCAACCACCGTAAGAGAATGCCGTCTTGTTCAGTCGCGCAATACGGCGTATGACGTGATGTTCAGTTCAGCGCCACTGGCCACACCGGGCCACACACAGGCGGGCGCTGTCCTGATGTTTACAGATATTACCCCAGTCAAGCGCCGGGAAGCGGTACTGCGGGAAGTCGCAATAGCCCAGGAGCGCAGCCGCATGGCGGCCGACCTGCATGATACGCTTTGCCAGGGATTGAACGCGATTGTACTCATGCTGCAAGTGGCTGAGATGTCAGCGGAAAATAACCAAGTCCTGGGACGACAATTGCATCGTACGTATGAAGTTGCCAAGGACACACTGCAAGAGGCACGCAGCTCAATGTGGACATTTTCCCGGAACGCAATGGGAAATATTGATCCGGCTGCGTCCCTGGCTCTGGCGGCGGAAGAACTTTTCCATGACACACCCATTCAATGTGAGTTGTCACTGCAAGAGCAGCCCTTTGAGTTGCCGTCGCGGATTCGCTTTGAACTTCTTCGCATCGGCAAAGAAGCTCTGACGAACGTACTCAAGCATTCCCAGGCGACCAAGGTCCAGATGAAACTCGCTTACCAGGAACAATCATTGCAATTATCGATAGAGGACGACGGTCGCGGCTTTGTCCCCGCATCCGATAGCGCCGAACAGCACGGATACGGGCTAACTAGCATGCGGCAAAGAGCAGAAGGTCTCGGCGGCAAAATCGTCATTGAAAGCCAGCCGCAGCAAGGAACAAGAGTAGTGGCTTTTATCCCTTTGAGCAGGGAAGAGAACGTAACAGCAATAGCTGCTTGATCAACGCCGTCTGATAATCTCGCATCATTTCGCCTCGAAGGAATTTACCGGATTATCTGATCCGTAGCGGGCAAACGATTACCAAATGCTCGTTGTCCCGGAAATCCGGAACTGCCTAATTAGTGAATTCAAGCAGCGCAGTTACAACAAAAGCAAACCTCTGAAAACCACATTCACTGAAATTTGGCTGAATTGCTCTAATAGCGGATTGTCATAGTTTTAAAATGGCTGTCTGCTTTGCACAAAAAGCAAATCTCACACGGATGACACGGATTTGCAAATTCAAAGCCGTCTTATTTGAACTTTTTTGATCCGTGTAAATCAGTGCTATCAGTGTTATCTGTGGTGAGGTTTGGGGCTTTTGTGCAAAGCCATGCTGTCTGCCAGATGCAGTGCTAACATCAAGACCCACACTAATCCTCTTCGGGAGATCGACAAATGAAGAGTCTCGTTCTGTGTCTGGCAGTCGTTCTTTCGCCCTTGTTGGCGCTATCTCAAAGCTACGATGTTGTAATTCAGGGCGGCCGCGTGCTCGATCCTGAAACAGGCCTTGATGCCGTTCGCAATGTTGGCATCATTCAGGGCAAGATCAGGAAAATCTCTGCTGAGACCCTTGAAGGCAAGCGCATGATTCCCGCGCGCGGCCTGATCGTCGCTCCCGGTTTCATTGATCTGCATCAGCACGACATGGACCTGAAAAGCCAACGCGTTAAGGCGCTGGACGGAGTAACTACCGCGCTTGAGATGGAGATCGGCAAGCCCGATGTCGCGGCATTCCTGCGATCGAAAGATGGGCATTCCCTCATCAACTACGGGACCACGGCGAGCCATCCGGCCGCGCGAGCCCTGGCCTTTGGCACGCCCATACCAGAGGACAGCCTGGTGCCGAAATCCGGAGCGGCCGCCAACGAGCCGGCGTCTCCGCAGCAGATCGAAGCCATGAAGGCCCGTTTGCGGCATGAGTTGGACGCGGGCGCGTTGGGCGTTGGCATGGGCATTCAATACACGCCCGGAGTCACTCGCTGGGAAGTGATTGAGATGTTTCGTCTGGCGGCTGAGCACAGCATGCCCGTTTACACTCATATCCGCAGCAATGGCAAGTTAGAGCCGGGATCCAATATCGAGTCTGTCAGCGAAGTTATTGGCGCGGCCGCAGTGACGGGCGCTGCTCTCCACATTGTCCATATCAACAGCAGTTGCGGCGCACAGGCGCTTGATTGTCTTTCACTCATCGCGGGTGCGCGGGCGCGCGGTCTGGCTGTGACCGTTGAAGCTTACCCTTATGAAGCAGCCATGACCTACATCAATTCTGCCCGGTACAATCCCGGCTGGCGGGAAAAGTCCGGCGCCACTTACCACGATTTGATGTTGCCGGAAACGGGAGAGCGCCTTACCAAAGAGCGATTTGATGAACTTCACAACTCCAGCGACCCGAAACGGGTCATTCTGTTCAGCAATTCGATGGAGAATGTCGATCCCGTTTTGCGCAACCCATTGGTGATGGTCGCCAGCGACGGCGAGGAAGGCCATCCGCGAAACGCCGGCACGTTCTGCCGCATTCTGGCGCGCTACGTACGCAGCCAGGGGACGCTCACGCTGATCGACGCTATCCGAAAGATGTCGCTCATGCCGGCTCAGGTGCTTGAACGGTCAACTCCGTCTGCCCGGTTCAAGGGCCGCCTGCAGGAGGGCGCAGATGCCGATGTGGTCATTTTCGATCTCCAAATCGTAACCGACCGCGCGACCTATCAACACCCGATGGAGACGAGCCTCGGTGTTGAGTACCTGCTGGTCGGCGGTGTAATGCTCGTTGACAAAGGAAAATTGATGGAAGGAGTCTTTCCCGGCAAGGCGGTCCTTGGAAGATGAAACAGGAACTCGTCAATTCTTGCGTGAAGAGACGCGGCCAAGCAACTTCGCTAATCCGGCAACAAT
>DATBVH010000422.1:0-12343 GCA_036515395.1 Candidatus Angelobacter sp. | reverse complement strand
CGGCCACGCCCACACCTTCATTCAGCAGTCCGCCAGGATTGCCGCGAAGATCAAGGATCAGGCCTTTCAGGTCGCCAAAGCTTTGCAGCGCATCTTCCACTTCCTGTTCCGTGGTTTCATTGAACGCCGTTACGTGCATGTATCCGATGCCCGGCCGCACCAGGAATTTCAGGTCAACGCTGTTGCGCGGAATCTCGTCACGAATTACGTTGAACTCAAGCGGTTTCTCGGCGGCCTCGCGCAGAATTGAAATGTGTACGTTGGTGCCTTTGGGGCCTTTCAACAGGTCAGCCACATCGCTCACGCTCATGTTGTCCGTGGCTTTGGCATCCACGGCAATAATCACGTCGCCCGGACGCAGACCAGCTTTGTACGCCGGGGTTCCCGCGAAGGGCGCGACTACGATGATCTTGTTGTTGCGCGGGGCAATCTGCATGCCCACGCCGTAATACTTGCCGCTCTGCTCTTCGCGCAGCAGCGAATATGACTTAGGATCGAAGAAGTTCGAGTGCGGGTCCAGCACGTGCAGCATGCCGGGGATGGCGCCGTTATAAATGGCTTTGTCGGGATTTACCGGCTCGGCATAGTTCTGTTCAACAAGTGCATAGACATCTGAAAACTGCTTGAGGCTGTCGCGTACGTCATTGTCTGACGCGCCTGTTGGAGAAGAACTGCCTCTCTGGCTGAATGCGGCAGAACCCAGCAAACCGCAAGTAATTATGATTAAGAGAACGAAAAAGAGAGAACGATTTGTTCCACGAGACATGAAAAATCCCTCGGCTGCTAAGCCTGATCCGAATTGCAGAAGACTAAAGCCAGTATAACACTCATCCCATCACGAGCTTACATGCATTTCGTCCCGTGCCGGACTGTGAAACCTGCTACTCTGAAACCACAGTAACAAACATGATTTCTTCCCTCTGTGAGATGCTCATTCTTGCCTTAAAGCTGCGGAACATTTTCAATTGGAAAAGTTAATCTAAAATCCCGACATTTTTTAAGAAAAGCTGCGGTATTATTAAGAAATCACTATGGACTTTGGTTTTTCTGGCGAGGTTTTTTTCATCATGCTTCTGGCGCTCATCCTGTTTGGGCCCAAGAAGTTACCTGAACTCGCCCGCACATGGGGCAAATTCATGGCAGAGTTCAAAAGAGCCAGCAATGAGTTTCAGGGCCAAATCCATGATGAAATCCGCAAACTTGACATTGAGGAAGCGGATCCCCGTAAACACCTGGAGCCGGAGATTGCCAAAATCTCCAGCGACGAGGACCTCTCTATACAGGGCGCACTCAACCGCCTGACAGAGCGCATGAAGAACACCGTCGCGCAGGATACCGATGTCTGATTTAGTGGCAGAACCCGAACATAAGGAAATTGAGCGGGAATTGCGGCAAGCGGGCTCAATGAGCCTCTTCCAGCATCTGGAAGAGCTGCGCAAATGCATTATCCGTTCCGCGGCGGCCGTGGCTGTTGGTTTTGGCGTTTGTTGGTATTTTGCTCAGGACAAGATTTATCCCGTCATTGAAAAGCCGATCCTGGTTGTTTTCAAGAAATACAACATCGATCCGCACCTGGCTTACCTCAGCCCCACCGATCCTTTCAATCTATATCTCAAAGTCGGACTGATGGCCGGCATTTTTTTGGCTTCTCCGGTGATCTTGTACCAGGTTTGGAGCTTTATTTCGCCGGGGCTTTACCGGCATGAGAAGCGCTTTGTCGTGCCGTTTCTTTTTCTCTCCGTAGGCCTCTTTTTAGCTGGAGGCTACTTCGGATACAAGATCATTTTCCCGGTCGCCATGGATTTTCTCATCGGTAGTTATGGCGCACATTTTCGGGCTACGATCACCATTGACGCCTACACCAAGTTGTTCCTCACCATCATTCTGGGCCTCGCTATCATTTTTGAGATGCCCATCGTGCTCGGCTTCGCCGGGATGATGGGTGTTGTAAATGCCAAGTTCCTCTTCAAGCACATTCGTGGAGCCGTGCTGATCTGCGTTACCATGGCAGCTATTCTCAGCCCGACCACTGACATCATGAACCTGACCATCTACGCTGCTCCCATGGTGATTCTCTATATTGGCAGCATTGGGCTTGTATGGCTGGTCCACCCCAGGCAGCGCCGCAAGCGTGCGGAAAAGCGCAAGGAAAAAGACAGGGAAGATGGTAGATCGCTCTAAACGCCTCGTAGAATGAAAGACGTGGTTTTTGGAATCTGTGCGGCAAGGAGCGCAGGCGTGATCTTGTGTCTACGAATAAGTGCTGCTTTCATTCTGGTGCTTTCTCTCACCGGGGCAGGATGTTCCAACGATAAGGCGGCTTCCGCCTCCAGCGAAACATCCTCACCTCAATCCGCCAATCAATCCGGCAGTCCATCGACCTCGCCTGCGAAAGCGGTAGAGCCCGCAGGACCGGCGCTGCACATCGACGCCGCGCGCGCCATGCAGTACACCAAAGAGATTGTCGCTTTCGGCCCGCGGTGGGACAGCAGCAAGCCCATCGAGCAAGTCCGCGCTTATATCAAAGGAAAACTCAAGGGCGCTCAGGTGGAAGAAGATTCATTTGTCGCGGAGACCTCCGCAGGCAAGATGCCGATGACGAACATCATTGCCAAATTTCCCGGATCAAAAGACGGCATTATCCTACTGGGCTCGCACTACGAAACAAACTACTGGCTGCGCAATACGCCTTTTGTTGGCGCGAATGACGGCGCTGCCACAACCGCTCTTCTGCTTGCAATTGCTGATCAGCTTCGCGGCAAAAAACTGGAAGGCTATAGCATCTGGATCGCCTTTCTGGACGGCGAAGAATCATTTACCCGGCAGTGGCACACCAATGATGCGCTGTGGGGCAGCCGTCACTTGGCCAAGAAGCTGCAGGATGACGGTACCAGTAAAAAGGTGAAAGCCTTCGTCCTGGCAGACATGATTGGCGATGCCGATCTTAATATCTGTCGCGATGAAAACTCAACTCCGTGGCTGGAAGATATTTTGCTTCAGGCGGCAACCCGCCTTGGGTATCAGTCGCACTTTTTTGCTTCCACAACCGCCGTGGAAGATGACCATATTCCGTTTGCCCGCGCCGGCATGCCGGTCCTCGATGTCATCGATATCGACTACGGCTACAACAATAGCTTTCACCACACCATTCAGGATACGGTGGACAAGCTGAGCGTAGAGAGTTTGAAAATCAGCGGCGACGTGATTCTGGAGACCATCCGCCTGATCAATGGCATGGGCGATAATCCGCCACCTACACCGCCCCAAAGGGTGCCTTCGTAAGCAAATGTCACGCTGCTTTGCTCGGTTCCACTTCGTCCGGCTTTGGCGGCTGCACATAGATTTCACCGCCGGTAATCTCAATGGAATACGTATTGATCTTTTCCTGTGCCGGACCGGCGATCACCCTTCCCGTACGAACATCGAACTGCGAGCCATGCCACGGGCACTGCACGGTACAACCCACTAGCGCGCCATCAGAAAGCGGTCCGCCTTTGTGGGTGCAATGATCGCTAAAAGCAAAGAATCCCTCTGAACACCGTCCCACCACGATGCGTTCACCGCCAACAATGGCCAGCATCATCTGGCCGTCGCCTAACTCGCTCTGGTTGCATACGGGCTTGCTCCATGATTCGATGGTGCGCGTCTTCAATTTCCCGGCGCTGGCATATCGCCGATCGACTCCAATTTGGTTACGATAAACCAGCGTGCCGCCCAACCAGCCAGATATTGCGACGATCACCACGCCGATTCCCATCAGGAGCAAAGTTGGGCCATCGGGCGCTGCAGAAGGTGAGCCCAACCGGTATGCAACATAAATGAAAAGGAGCAGAGCAAAACTATTCAACCCGCCATGCAGTAGTCCGCGATTCTTGGCGCTGGACTCAGGTGGAACGGTATAAAGCCAGTCGACAACTCCGGCTGTCGCGGCCAATACTGCTCCCACACAGCCCCCAATGATTGAGTAAAATCCTGCGGCCCAAAGTCCCGCATTTGAACCTCTGGCGCCAATCAAATCGAAAATGAACCCGGTCACCCACAGCGCTATCGGAAATCCCACCAGCATGGGATGGATTGGATGACTTTGAATGGACGCTTTGGAGCGCATGGTATTACCCCCTTGCTAATGGGATACTCTGGCCCTATCTAGAGGATGCCCGTGTAGTCGAAGCAGCTTTTCTGGCTCCCCCGCCCTAAACCGATATAATCCCACCATGAGAGAACTCATCGTGCTCGCGACCAGCGGCAACTCTGGGCGGCCACGCTAACCATCCATGCACATCTGGTTTTGGATTGTCTTCAACGCCGCAATTCTCGTTTTGCTGTTCCTTGACCTTACGGTCATAAACCGCAAGCACCAGCCGGTTCCTTTCAAAAAAGCTTTGCTGATGAGCGCCTTTTGGATCGGGTTGGCGATGGCGTTTGCCGTGTTCGTCCACCAATGGTTTGGGGCAACCAAGGCTCTGGAATTCTTAACCGGCTACGTGCTGGAAGAAGCGCTCAGCGTCGACAATCTATTTGTTTTCATCCTGTTGTTCGCTTACTTTAAAGTTCCACCTGAAGAAGAAAAAACCGTTTTGTTCTGGGGAATTATTGGCGCATTGATCATGCGCGGTATTTTTATTGTAGTCGGCGTGGCACTGGTGCAGCGCTTCCATTGGATTCTTTACCTCTTTGGAATTTTTCTGATCTATACAGGCTTTCAACTCATGCGTGAAGGAGACGAGGAGCAGGATCCCTCCCGCAATATAGTGTTGAAATTTTGCCGGCGCTTTCTGCCGCTTACGGATAGTTATGAGGGCAGGCACTTCTTTGTTCGCCGTGGAGGAAGGACCTTTGCGACGCCCCTGTTTGTCGTTCTGCTGGTGGTAGAGACTACTGACATTCTCTTTGCTACAGATTCCATTCCAGCCATTCTGGCCATTACCCGCGACCCCTTCATCGTTTACACGTCAAACGTGTTTGCGATCCTGGGGCTTCGTTCCATGTATTTTGCCCTGGCAGGCATGATGAAGCTGTTTCACTACCTGAATTACGGCTTGTCAGTGGTTTTAATATTTATTGGCGCAAAGATGCTGCTGCCGGAACGGTATCATGTCCCGACGTGGGTGGCGTTGGTGGTAGTAGCAGGTGTACTCGCACTTTCGGTGCTGGCTTCAGTTCTGTTTCCAAAAAAGGAAGAGCCTAATTCGCCAGCGTAGCCTAATTTGGAAGAGCGCCAGGCTTAAGTGAGAGCAATAAAGCAAATTGCTGTTCTGGTGACAGTCCGGTGGAATTCCTTCGGCGGGCGATGCCAGCGCGGTCTTCTGGCAGCATACCGATCCGTTCCATATCTTCATTTGAGAGGTTTAATTCACGCAATCCCCAGAAGCGCGTGCGAATGGCCTTGTGGTGCTCATTGATGTAGCTGATTTCGTGTTCGGTAATCATGGAAAGCGCCTTTTCGTAGGCGTCTTGGGGGGAATCGGCAAAAATTACGCGGGTCTTTTTATGGACCAGATTCTGTGGGTCACCCTCGAGCGTTACTTCTTCTGTAAGTTCTGCTATATACCAGCGATCAGCCGTTCCGAGAGAATTGGGCATGTTATTCCTTTTCAACAGTTTGCACGGAGCTATTCGGAACAAACACTGGCCCGGCAGATTCTCAACTCCCATTGGATGCGCGCAAATACCTCAAACAGGATTGAGCTTTACCCTATTAAGGGTATGTGGCGAGCCTAAAAAATAGAGGTTTTGAAAAAAATATTTGTGCTTGATCTTATTTAGTTAGCCCATGCCGGTTTCTGGAGAATGAATGAAGCTGCTTTTCGAGGGGGAAATCCTGGGGAGAGTGCGTCAGTGGACAAAAGTAACTTGAAGTAATTTATTCATCGTGAGACGATACATTATCGCCAGCGCTTCTCTCCAAATCTGGTGGGGCCATGGTATTCCATGGCCCTTTGGTTATAAGAAAGCCTCTTTTCGGCTAAACGAAGCGGATACCCTTTTCACCCACAATTGAATGCTTCTTGAATTTTGCGTCTTCGTGTCCAGGGTAGTCGGTACGATAATGCGCTCCGCGGCTTTCCAGCCGGGCTAGCGCTGAACGCGCAATCAAAAGCGCCGTTGTATGGATGTTCCTGGCTTCGCAGTTGCGTCGCGATGTCTCTGGCGGCAGTTCCTGCGCCGATGCCTGAAGTTGTTGTATCGCCTCCGTCAGGCCTTGGCGCAAACGGACAATCCCAACCTTGTTCCACATCAACTGCTGCACGCCTTGAATGAAGGTTTCAATGTCAATTTTTGCCCCTGAATTTTTCAGCGTCTCAGCCTCTGTGCCCGCCGGATGTTGAGCTTGTTTTGCCTCCTTGATCATCGTGTCAGCCGCGCGCGCGCCAAAAACCAGGCCTTCTAGCAGGGAATTGCTGGCCAGTCTGTTGGCCCCGTGGACTCCGGTGCAGGCTGCTTCGCCGGCCGCGTAAAGTCCGGGCAGGCTGCTTCGCCCAGCCAGATCAGTACGGATTCCACCCATTAGATAATGCGCTGCGGGGCGAATCGGCACTTCATCAACCGTAAGATCAATGTTGTATTGCAAGCATGTTTCATAGATTCGAGGGAAGCGCGCTCTGATGTGGTCCGCCTTTAAGTGGGTTAAATCCAGGTAAACCACAGGCTCCTTCAGGCGGCAGACTTCCAGTTCATGCGCGATGGCTCGGGCCACCACATCTCGGGGCGCAAGTTCCCCGGCCTCATGATATTTGGACATGAATCGGTGGAGTTCAGAATTGCGCAGCACAGCGCCTTCGCCGCGCAGGGCTTCTGAAAGCAAAAATCGGGGCGCGTTTTTCACATACAGCGCCGTGGGATGGAACTGTACAAACTCCATGTCACTGATCTCAGCGCCGGCACGATACGCCATAGCAACGCCGTCCGCGGTGGCGACGGCAGGGTTCGTCGTATTGCTGTAAACGTGTCCTGCGCCCCCGGTGGCCAGCAACACTGCTCCGCCGGTTACATTGTGCAGCTCTCCCGCGCCGGAGATCAGGCGTATGCCCATCACCTGGCCTGAATCCACACAAAGCCTGGAAGTAAATTCAAACTCTAAGAATGAAATATTCTTGAGTGAAGAAGCTTTGGCATGCAGGGCCCGTCCAATCTCGCGGCCAGTGGAGTCGCCATGCGCATGCAGTATGCGATCGCGGCTATGCGCCGCCTCGCGCGTAAACGTCAGCTTTGTTCCTTTGCGATCAAACTGCGTGCCCCAGTCGATCAACTCCTGAATACGCTCCGGACCTTCCTCCACCAGGACGTGCGCTGCTTCAACATTTACGATTCCGTCACCGGCATTGATCGTGTCTTGCAGATGCAGGCTGATTTCATCTTCATCGCTTAGTGCGACGGCGATTCCGCCCTGGGCATATTGCGTGGCCGACTCTGTTAGCTCCTGCTTGGCCAGCACCAGCACTTTGCCGGCTTCCGCCAGAGTAATGGCCGCGCGTAGCCCCGCGACGCCTGCGCCGACAACGATGAAGTCCACCTGTGTAGGAGGTTTTTTCATGTAGCGGAAATGGTAACAGAGGAATCAGACAACTCGCCCGTTTACCCAGAGAAGCCGGAAGCTCCGTACTTCCGTTGGGCGCAGGCATCGCGGTTGGCCATCCCAGCCGATTTTTTCGGTTCATCATTTATCATCAACTTACGGTGCAAAAGATCCGCGTAAGAACCAAACCGAATGCGTATGTCGTCCAGATGGGTGCGGGTTTGCTGCGCCGTGCCGGACGCGAAGTGCGGCGCGTGTTGCCGTCCGCCGACAGCCGCGTGTTCGTCATCACGTCACCCAACGTGCACCGCCATTGGGGCGAGGCGCTGGAAAAGTCGTTGCGCGATGCCCGCCTGCCTTATGAAGTCCTGGAAATGCATGACGGTGAACCGGCCAAGCGGCTGCACACCGTGGAGCAGCTTGCGGAAAGTCTGGTGGATGCCAAGGCTGATCGCAAGTCATTGCTGGTTGCCTTTGGCGGCGGCGTTGTGGGCGATAGCGCCGGATTTCTTGCCGCAGTTTTTATGCGCGGAATCCCGGTAGTCCAGATTCCCACTACGGTTGTGGCGCAGGTGGATGCCAGCATCGGCGGCAAAACCGGTGTGAATTTGCGCGGCGGCAAAAATCTTGTTGGCTCTTTCCATCAGCCCAGCACAGTCCTGGTTGATCCGGATATTCTGGCGACGTTGGATGATCGCGAATTTCGCTCCGGCTTGTTTGAATCCCTCAAGTGCGGTGTAATTCGTGATCGCGATTTGTTTGATTTTATGGAGCGGCACCCTAAATTGATCCTTGGCCGTGATTCGCGGACGTTGCAGCGCGTCATCGGCGATTCTATTCGCGTGAAAGCCGATGTTGTTTCCGCCGATGAAAAGGAATCAGGCCTGCGCCGCATCCTGAACTTCGGCCATACAATAGGCCACGCTCTGGAAGCTGCCACGGATTATTCGCAATTTCTGCACGGCGAAGCCGTTGCCTGGGGCATGATCGCTGCGGCGGCTATTGGACGTGATTCGGGCGCTTGCAATGCAGAGACCGCCGCAAGGATCATGGCGGCCACGCGGCTGTACGGTCCTTTGCCTCAGGTCTCATGCGATCCTCAGAGTATCCTGGGACGCCTCGGGGCAGACAAGAAGACCGTGGCAGGGGCCGTTCATTTTGTTCTTCCGCAGAAGATCGGGAAAGTAAAAATCTCCAGTGACGTGCCGCCGGGCATTGTGCGCAATGCCGTGGAGTTGATCAAAAATCATGCCTGAGCAGGCCAAGACCTCCACCGTCGATCCCAACAAGCCAGCCACAAATCTTTTCAGCGGCGTGCGGGGAACCACGCCCGCAGGGACATCTGACGAGCGCTCCGCTGCGCATGCTGTACGGCAAATGTTTGATGAGATCGCGCCGCGCTATGACTTCCTCAACCATGTTCTCTCGATGAATGTTGACCGCCTGTGGTGGCGGCGCACAGCCAGAACTTTCAGCCATATTCTTTCGCGGAGCGATGCGCGCGTGCTTGATCTGTGCGCGGGCACCGGCGACATGTCTGTGGCCATGCGCTCCGTGGCGTCGCGACAGAAGAGCAGCGCCGCGATTTTGGCGCTCGATTTCTCTCACCAGATGCTGCAGCACGGTCTCGCCAAATTCAACGCCAAAAGTATCCAGCCAGTAGAGGCTGATGCTCTCCACCTTCCCTTGGCCGATAGCAGTGTGGATTTGGTTGTTTCATCTTTCGGCTTCCGCAACCTGGCAAACTACGACGCCGGTTTGCGCGAGATTTTTCGCGTACTCAAGCCGCAAGGTGAAGTAGGCATATTGGATTTCAGTGAACCGGGCGGTCTGCTGGGAAAACTTTACGGCTTTTACTTTCGCAAAGTATTGCCGAGGATTGGAACCATGATTTCCGGGGTGCGCGGCCCGTATGACTATCTTCCTGCTTCCGTCCACAAATTTCCTGCGCCGCAGGAGATGCTCCAGCGGATGGAATCCGTGGGCTTTAACGAAGTGAGCTGGACGCCGTACACGTTTGCGATTGCAGGCTTGTATCGAGGAAAAAAATCTAAGTCGAGTACAGCACCGTGAAGAACAACATCAGACGGTAGAGATGGAATAGCTGGTACGCGCACAACGTCAGCACCACCGCTTTCGCCACGGCAAAAATCATCTTGTCTTGATAAAAGCGCCTTCCGGCGAAAAAGAGATAAGCACCCAAGCCCCCGAATTCCAGGGACGTAGCTGCATAATCAAAGTATCTAAGATTAAAGTGCTGTCCGGCGAGCAGGGGGAGCACGACGAATAATGCCAGAATCACCAGATTGGCCAGCAGCCATAGCAGCCACCATGAGTAAGCATGCAATGAAAATATAATGTGCTCAGAAAAATAGCGCCTTCGCCCAAAATTGAGAATTGCCAGGACCACTGCGAGCATCGGCGTCAGCACCAGGATTAAGCTCTTGGCTTGCAGGTGAGCCACATGATCAAAGCGTTCGGTAAATTCCGCAAATTGTTTCGGATTGGCGCGGTAAAGATGTTCCTTTGCCAGCCGGCGATCAATCAGTCGGGTAGCTGTTTTCCCGATGAAGTCATCGCTCTCAAACACCCTGAGCGGAGGAGCCAGTATTTCCAGCCCGGTCAGCGGTTGCAATACAAAGAAGAGCAGGTTGCAGACAAAGAATGTCTGCAGAGGCGACATGTAAGGTTTTCTGCGCCCAAGAAAGAAATCTGAGGTCAGCTTGCCCGGCGTGGCGACCAGGGTTTTCAGCGTAAGAAAAATCTTGGAATCTACATGGAAAAAAGCCTCCATGGCTTCGGCCAGCACGTGCTTTAAAGAAAAATCATGGTCATCGTGCCGCTTTTCTCCGCAGTTGTGGCAGAAATTTCCATAGGCTGCTTTCCCGCAAGTCATGCAAGTCCATGTAACTTCTTGTGCGCCTTGCCCGGATTCAGTTGTCAACGGCTCTTGCATGCTCTATTTCATCACCGGACTGGCAATAATATCCTGAGGTGTTTCGGCGGGAAACCCGGCCTGGCGAACCTCCATGGCAACCTGCGCCCAGTGGTGTACGCTGTGCAGAACTGCTTGTGCCAGAGTCTTGCGATTGGAAACGGTCACAGGTCCTAACGTTCGCGTCCTTTGCAACGTATCTTCATTGGCCGAGTCGATATATTGCTTGAATTTCTTGTGCGCGTCCTGGTGCATGCGTTGCAGTTCCTCCAGCGACGAGCTGGCAATCTGTGCCGGTCGCGCTGTTGCTCCAGCGCCTTCTTGCAATAAAAGATCAGCAAAGAATTGTTCAACCTGAAAAATATGAGTCACAAGGCCGCCCACAGTCCCTGCCCTTCCACCAACATCAACTGTGAGCGCAGCTGGATTCCGCTCAAAGTAATCGAGCCAGCGCTGGGCCAGATAATCCGTGTAGGCAAGAAGATCGGTAAAGGGCAGAGATGGGACTGGATCGCTCATGCGTCGAGTGTAAAGCGATGTGATTGAAACTAGCAACCCATTTGAATCGCATCCGCGAGTGGATCAGAAAAGCTACGTATCATTCCATAGCCCCGGTATAAATCGCCATGCCGACTACCGCATCCACGCCAATGGCATCCAGTTCGTCCACTTCAGCGCGTGAACGGATTCCGCCGGCTACGATCATTTGTTTTTTTGTAAGTCCAGCCAGTTCCTGCGCGATCCCGATGGGAAATCCAGTCATCGTTCCTTCGGTATCAATGTGCGTATAAAGAAAAGCGCTGCAGTATTGATCAAGGCTGCGAACCATATCTTTCGGATCAACAGCGGTGCTCTCCTTCCAACCCTGTATAGCGACTTTGCCTTTGCGCGAGTCGATCGCAAACGTAAGTTGTTTCGCCCCGAAAACCGCAGACGCTTCCGCCGCTAACGACATATTGATTGCGCCATCTTTGAGCAGAGCAGAGCCAAAGATTATCCGCCGCGCTCCAAGCGCGAGCAACTCCGCCCCGCGCGCAACATCGCGGATACCGCCGCCGGTCTGGCAGGGAAGACGTTTGCAGATCATCGCAATCAGATCACGATTACTGCCGCGACCCATGGCTCCATCGAGGTCGATCAACTGGACCAGGGGATACGTGGAGAAGCGCTCAATCCAGTATTCAAAGTCGTCAAACTCCAGAGCTTTCTTTTCACCCTGAACAAGCTGCACGATCTTGCCGCCCATCAGATCAATGGAAGGAATCAGCACGGCCACCTCATGGGAATGCCCGCGCGAAGGAGCGTCTGTTTAAGATCAGCGACGGCATGAGTGCCAAAGTGAAAAATCGAAGCAGCTAGCGCGGCGTCGGCGTGACCTGCGGAAAAGACTTCAACAAAATGCTGTGCATTGCCCGCGCCGCCGGAGGCAATCACCGGGATTGAAACCGACAAAGCAATGGCCGATGTAAGCTCACAATCAAAGCCCAGGCCGGTGCCGTCGCGGTCCATGGATGTTAGAAGTATCTCACCCGCGCCGTGCTCTTCTGCTTCCCACGCCCACTGTAGCGCCTTCTTGCCGGTGGCCGTCCGCCCGCCGGAGACCAAGACCTCAGCGGTCTCGACCGGCCCAGTTGCGCGCCGCGCGTCAATGGCGACAATCACCGCCTGCGAGCCAAAGCGCCCGGCGATCTCGCCGATGAGCGCAGGATTGGCTACCGCCGCAGAGTTGATGGTGATTTTGTCTGCGCCGGCATCAAAGACCTGGGCAGCATCTTGCAGCTTGCGGATGCCGCCACCAACCGTGAACGGCACAAAAAGATCACGGGCAGCGCGACGAACGGTTTCCGCCAGGGTCTTGCGGCCTTCGGATGTCGCGGTGATGTCGAGCAGCA
>DATBVH010000421.1:0-2514 GCA_036515395.1 Candidatus Angelobacter sp. | reverse complement strand
GATTGCCTTCAGGGTCGCCCCCGCCGCTCTTGGCGGCCATGGTGATTTCCTTGATCAGACGGGTAAATATCTTGCCGCGCTTCGCGTCCAGCGCGCCCTTTTTATGCTTGATTGTGGCCCATTTTGAATGGCCGGACATGTGGATAACCTCAGAGGATCAAAGATTTACGCAGCCAATAAGGAGAGGCGGCACGCGCCATAAGCGCAGAAAAACAAGGTAAATTATAGCACGAGCTCGTGTATCATTTCGCGCCATGAGCTTGAAGGATTGGGAGCGCGACGTGCTCAACCGCCAGCGCAATATCGTGTTTCCTGACACCAACCTGAATGAAGGCCGGTTCTACAGGAACATTGCTTCAGGCAAGGCTGTATTCAGCGTGGGGCAAAAGGTAAGCCTGTTGGTCATGGTGCTTTTTGTGACGATCATGTCGTCTTTCGGCTTGGCGGAAGCTATTGCTGCGACCATGGCTCAGCGCGACCTTCCAGGCATAGCGACAGGGCTTTTGGGTTGCTTCGATCTGCTTGCGATTCTCTTTTTCTGGATATTTCTCGGGATCAAGGGTCTGCTTCCTGCAACTCCTGCTCGCAAACGCCGTCGAGGATATCGGCAATCCAGCAAACACTGATCACGCAATCAACTTCCCGGCGGCAGGATTTCCGGCATCTCTCTCCGAAACGCATAGATCACTGCGAGCAACGGCGGCGCCAGCAGCACTCCCCAGAAGGGGATAATGATCCCTAAGATGATCGGCGCGATCAACGCAGCCCAGAACGGCACTTTGGCCGTTCGCTTCATCAGGTAAGGCTGTAGAAAGAGGCCGTCCGTTACCATAATCACCGCGAACAGGATCAGCACATAGAAAAATCGCATGTGGTCATGGCTGAATGCGCCCAGGAGTGCCGGGCCAATTAATGAGATCATCACGCCAAAGTTCGGGATGAATTGCAGCACGCCACCCAAGATCGCCCACAGCGGCGTCCAGGGAATGCCGATAATCCATAGTCCCACCAGCCAGAGAAATGCTACTGCCAGAGAGTCATAGCACTGAGCGATAAACCAGTTCTTCAGGGCCGTGCCGGTGGTGCGTGCGTGAGTGCGCCAGTCCATAGCTATGTTTACCACAGAGGACACAGAGAGCACAGAGTTGCTAATTGCTGCGATCTAAATTGAACTCGGATGACGGCTGCCATTCTGTGCGTAGATCCTTCGCGGGAGAACTGCCGGAAATTGTCTGTGTTCCTCTGTGTCCTCTGTGGTTAAAATGGATTTATGAAGTTTGGCGTCATCATCTTTCCCGGCTCCAATTGCGATCAGGATAGTTACAACGCGGCCATTGCCGCCACCGGCCAGCAGGCAACCATGCTCTGGCACGATTCGCATGACCTGGAAAACTGTGATGCTATCATCGTGCCCGGCGGTTTTGCCTATGGCGATTACCTGCGTACTGGCGCCATCGCAAAATTTGCGCCCATCATGGATCAGGTGCGTAAGTTCGCCGCTTCCGGAGGGCTGGTCATCGGCATCTGCAATGGCTTTCAGATTCTGTGCGAAGCCGGCCTCCTGCCCGGAGCGCTGATGCGCAATGCGGGCCTGAAATATATTTGCAAGTTCGTCGATCTTCGCGTCGAAAACGCCGATACGCCATTCACCAACGCCTGCAAAAAAGGCGAGGTACTTAGGATTCCTATTGGCCACATGGAAGGGAACTACTATTGCGACGCGCAGACGCTCGAAACGTTAAAGCGGCAAAACCGCATTGTCTTCCGCTATTCAACTCCGGAAGGCGAGATTACGGCGGAAGCCAATCCCAACGGATCGCTTGATAACATTGCCGGCATTTGCAATGAAGGAAGCAACGTCCTGGGCATGATGCCGCACCCCGACCGTTGCAGCGAATCGCTCCTTGGTTCCGCTGACGGCGCAAAGATTTTCCGATCGATGATCACTGCACCCGTGGTTACCCGCTGACAGCAGCCCTCCTCCAAGTCGCTCATTGCATCCAAGCCTTAAGAACCTCCCCTGGGTTCTAACCGACGAACGACTAGGAGGCTCTTTCTTTATGCGCGTGAAAAACTTAATGGCAACTCTTGCAGCATTTCTGCTTTGTGTGGCGATTGGCTGCTCAACGAACAAAGCCAACACGCCTGACGTGAAAGACCAGGTTTCTAAAGCACTGGCGAATGCCGGCTATAAAGACGTAAAAGTGGCCACAAACAATGACAAACAGCTTGTGACCCTTACCGGTGACGTAAAGACGCAGGAAGATAAGGACAAGGCCGAGGAAGTGGCCAAGAGCGCAGCCACAGGGTTTGTGGTGTCGAATGAAATCGGCGTGCGGCCTGAAGGCGTGGAGGGTGCAGCCAGGAAAATCGATTCCAATGTTGATTCCGCGATTGAAAAGGATTTCAAGGCCGTAATCATCGCGAATCGGCTGGAAAAGCAGCACATCCGCTTTGACGCCAAGAATGGCGTGCTCACGCTGAAAGGCGATGTTGATACGCCTGGACAACGCC
>DATBVH010000420.1:0-2959 GCA_036515395.1 Candidatus Angelobacter sp. | reverse complement strand
ACGCCGACAAAGTGCAGAAGCAGGTACGAGAGTTCGAACCAAAGATCGCCGTATTCTCTGGTCGGGAAGGGATGGAGATTTACCGCCGCCTGATCCCGCAGGCACATGATGCGTTGCGTCCGGGCGGCTGGTTCGTCGCCGAAATCGGCTATTCAGAAGAAGAAAAGGTACGCAATCTACTGGCTGGCTGGCCAGACATTCAGGTCACGGCGGACCTGCAGGGAATTCCCCGAGTGGTGGCGGCAAGAAAACTCAAAACATAAATCCACCACGGAGGCACGCAGACGCGGAGAAGAACTGAGGATTGCACCTTCAGTTGGACAACACTCCCGACTCTGATTCTTTTTCTAGGTACTTGGTCAGTCACTCCTCGATTTACTCGGCATCTTCCTGAAAAGCTCGCCTGACCGCTACCCCTCCGAGAATCAAAAAGTTTCTCCGTGTCTCCGTGTCTCCGTGGTGGGTGTTCTTTTGCTACACTAATCAGTTTTCAATTCACCCTTGGAGGTGAAGTTTGGCTGAAAGCAGGAGCTCTGCTGTTTCCGTCGGGCTGGGCCGCACACTGCGGCGCGATGCCTGGTGGATGGAGAACGTTCCCGTCATCATTCTTCTCGGTGGATTTGGCCTGTATGCAACACTGCGCGCCTTCGAAGGAAAGTTCTATGAGGCAGGCCCGTATCTTTCACCATTTTACTCGCCGTTGATCGACGCATCGCACCATTGGTGGCATTATTCTCCCGCACTGCTGATCCTGGCGTTCCCGCTGGGCTTCCGCATGACCTGTTATTACTATCGCAAGGCTTATTACCGCGCGTTCTTCCTGGACCCGCCGGGATGTGCTGTGGGTGAACCGGCGCACCGCAATTATCGCGGCGAAACCAGGTTCCCTTTCATCCTGCAAAATCTTCATCGCTATTTTCTTTATGGCGCCATCGTCTTCTTGTGCTTCCTCTGGTATGACGCGATTCGCGCCTTCTGGTTTCCCGGCTACGATCAAAAGCTGCACTTCGGCATCGGAGTCGGTACGCTGGTGTTGCTCGTCAATATCATCCTGCTCACGCTGTACTTGCTCTCATGCCACTCGTTGCGGCATTTGATCGGCGGCAAGTTGGATTGCTTCTCCTGCACTGTCACCAATCGGGGGCGTCACGGCGCGTGGAAGAAAGCCAGCTTCCTCAATGAACGCCACATGCTATATGCCTGGTGCAGTTTAATTTCGGTGGGATTTGCCGACTTCTATGTCCGCATGGTGGCCAGCGGCATGATCAAGGACTTTAGAATATTGTGACGAACCAGACGAAGTATGAAACCCATGAGCATGATGTCCTGATCATTGGTGCGGGCGGAGCCGGACTGCGCGCCGCCATTGAAGCCCTTGCTGCCGGCGCCAGGGTGGCTGTCGTCTCCAAGTCTCTGCTGGGGAAAGCGCATACCGTAATGGCGGAAGGCGGCATTGCCGCTGCCATGGCCAACGTCGATAAGGCCGACAGTTGGCGCACCCACTTCCGTGACACCATGCGCGGCGGCAAGCTGATGAACAACTGGCGCATGGCCCAGCTTCACGCCCAAGAAGCGCCGGAACGCGTGCGCGAACTGGAGCAGTGGGGCGCGCTCTTTGATCGCACTTCTGACGGCGATATCCTTCAGCGCGCCTTCGGCGGACATACCTTCAAGCGGCTTTGCCATGTCGGCGATCGCACAGGGTTGGAGATGATCCGCACTTTGCAGGATCGCGGCGTCCAGATGGGCTTTGACGTTTTCATGGAGTGCACCATCATCTGCTTGTTGACCGATGGAAAGTGCGTTGTGGGCGCATTCGGTTATTGGCGCGAGCAAGGGCGTTTTGTGGTGTTGAAGGCCAAAGCCGTTGTGATGGCTACAGGTGGTATCGGCAAGGCTTGGCGCGTCACGTCAAACTCCTGGGAGTACACCGGCGACGGCATGGCTCTGGCCTATGATGCAGGCGCGGAGCTGATCGATATGGAGTTTGTCCAGTTCCATCCCACCGGAATGGTCTGGCCTCCGGGCGTGCAGGGAATTCTGGTAACGGAGGCGGTTCGCGGGGAAGGTGGCATTCTGCGCAATAAGAATGGCGAGCGCTTCATGGAAAAGTATGATCCCAAGCGTATGGAACTCTCCACTCGCGATGTAGTCGCGCGCTCCATCTACACCGAAGTACGCGAAGGCCGGGGAAGCGAGCACGGCGGCGCGTATCTCGACATCTCACACAAGCCCGCTGAGTACGTAAAGCAGAAGCTGCCCAGCATGTATCACCAATTTAAAGAATTGGCCGACGTGGATATCACCAAAGGCCCAATGGAAGTTGGTCCAACCTGCCATTACATGATGGGGGGAATCCGCGTTGAGGCCGAAACCGCGGCATCGTCATTGCCGGGACTTTTTGCTGCCGGAGAATGCGCTGCCGGATTGCATGGCGCGAACCGCCTGGGAGGCAATTCTCTCTCTGACCTCTTGGTGTTTGGCCGGCGCGCCGGGTTGAGCGCAGCCGCTTATGCCGCCAAAGCGCCTGCTGCCGCGATCGACGATCAGCAGATAGCAGAGGCCGAGCACGACATGCTTGCGCCGTTCGACCGTGGCGAGGGCGAGAATCCTTATACAGTGCATCGCGACCTGCAGGAAGTCATGCAGAATCTTGTAGGCATCTTCCGCGTTGATGAAGACATGACCAAAGCGATGGGCGAACTGGAAAAACTCAAAGCACGTGCCGCGCGGGTCCGCGTGGAAGGCTCGCGGCTGTTCAATCCCGGTTGGCATCTCTCGAAAGATTTGAAGTCGATGCTCACAGTGTCAGAAGCGGTGACCCGCAGTGCCATGGCTCGCAAGGAAAGCCGCGGCGCCCACAGCCGCATCGATTTTCCAAAGCTCGACGAACAGGTATGGGGCAAGCAACACAACCTGATTACGAGGGATGACGTGGGAATGAAATTGCAGCAGGTCC
>DATBVH010000419.1:0-2882 GCA_036515395.1 Candidatus Angelobacter sp. | reverse complement strand
GCGCCGATGAATCGCCATTTGTGATCCTGAACCACTCCTCAAACAGTCAGGCTTTGAAGTCCGGCTTGCCGGCGCGGGCGGAGGGCGTGGCGCGTGAGCAGAGCGGACGTTTTTCTCGGGCAGAATGGGACGGAGCTATCGCGGACCTGCCTAACTATCTTTACGACGAAACCACGCCGCGCGTGCTGGCCACGCCCAAAGCATCGGCATACATCAAGATCGCTGAAGGCTGCGACCATCCCTGCGGCTTCTGCATTATTCCGCAGTTGCGCGGCAAGTTTCGCTCGCGCCATTTTGAATCGGTGATTGCTGAAGCTGAGCGGCTTGCCGCCGGCGGCGTGCGCGAACTCACGCTCATCGGCCAGGACACCACATGCTACGGCGAAGACCTCGGCTTGAAAGATGGCCTTGCTCTGCTGCTGGAGCGGCTGGCCCAGATTGAAGCTCTCCGCTGGGTGCGGTTCCTCTACGCCTATCCGAACAAGATCACTGGCAAGCTGCTTGAAACCATCGCGCGATACGAAAAGATTTGTTCTTACGTCGATGTCCCGCTGCAGCATGCGTCGGCCTCGGTGCTCAAGCGCATGAAACGCGGCGCTGGAGCCGAGATATTTTTGAAGTCAGTAGAAAAGATGCGACGCACGATACCTAATCTCACTCTGCGTACATCGTTCATCGTCGGCTTTCCCGGCGAAACAGAAGCCGACTTCGCCGAATTGTGCGAGTTCGTAAAATCCGCTGAATTCGACTGGCTTGGCGTCTTCAGCTATTCCGACGAAGACGGCTCCGCGGCTTACCATCTGGGTAACAAAGTTGTACCGCGCGAAATTGAACGCCGCCGCAAGAAGCTGATGCAGATCCAACGCCAGATAAGTAAAAAGAACAAGCGCAAGCTCATAGGCCGCGAGTATGACGTTCTTGCGCTCGGCCCTTCAGAAGAAACCGATCTTCTCTGGGAAGGCCGCACGGAAATGCACGCCCCGGAAATTGACGGCAAACTTTTTATCAACGATTTTGGCGACCACGAGGAACTTGTGCCGGGCACGTTTTATCGCTGCGAGATTACTGAGGCACACGACTATGACCTTGTGGCGCGCATCGTTGGCTAAATCTGCATCATCTAATTTTGTATGCCGAAGAAAAAGCCACTTGCGCTTCGCTGTCCTATCTGCCGCACACTCGTGCTGAGGACGCAGGAAAACTTCCCCTTCTGCAGCGACCGCTGCCGCTCCATCGATTTGGGCAAATGGGCCAGTGGCGGCTACGTGATCTCCACCAGGATCAACGATCCTGAGCTACTCGAGGATTTGGCCGAACAGCAATCCAAGCAGAAGCGAGACCCCGACGGCGATTCGTCGGAGCAATAAATCACCTGCCCCACACTACACTATTTTCGTGTACACTGTTTTAGTATGAAAAATATTACATTGAGTGCGGATGAGGATCTTATAGAGCAAGCGCGGCTTGTGGCCCGAGCTCAGCGAAGGACACTGAATGCGGCGTTCAGGGAGTGGCTTGAGCAATTCGCCGGGACGTCTCAGGACGCTAAAAAAGTAGAGGCTCTGATGAAGCGGTTACGACACATCAAGTCTCGCGGCCCATATACCCGCGACGAAATGCATGAACGATAAATTCTTTCTGGACACCAATATTTTTGCTTATATGTTCGATGCCCGTGCTGCCCAAAAGGCGGAACAGGCGCGCCGATTAATCAAACAAGCTGTTTCCACGCGAAAAGGAGTTATAAGTCAACAGGTAGCTCAGGAATTTTTTAATCTCGCGTTTCGAAAATTTCAACCGGCAATGACATTAGCGGAAGCAGAAGATTATCTATCAACAATGTTCCAGCCCTTGCTGGTTGTGCAATCCATACAAACATATAAGGAAGCTCTGCAACTTCATTCCCGCTATCGCCTGGCTTGGTATGACTCCCTGATTGTGGCAGCAGCACGGGAAAGCGGGTGCAAGATCCTCTATTCAGAAGATTTTCAACACGAACAGCGGTTTGGCGAACTTCGAGTCAAAAACCCTTTTTTGTAACATCTTATACAGGTCTGCTTGGTCAATAGTTCATCCCCAACACGTTCCCGGCTTTCCTGGCTCATCGCCACCTTCTTTGGCATCGGGCATTTGCAGCCCGGGTCGGGAACATGGGCTTCGGCGGTCACTATCGCGCTATGGTGGGTCGCCAGCATATGGCTACCGTCAACGTGGCTCATTCCTGCCGCTATCGCCGTTTCGGTGCTGGTGACCCTGATCGGCATTCCTCCGTCGACCGTAGTGGCGCGGGAAAGCGGCATTGAAGACCCCGGATTCGTGGTGATTGATGAAGTTGCCGGCCAGATGATCGCGTTGATCGCCGTCCCGGTGAATTGGAAATACATGCTGGCGGGTTTTATACTCTTTCGTAGCTTTGACATAGTGAAGCCGTTCCCGCTACGCCGCCTTGAAGCGCTGCCGGGTGGGACCGGAATCATGATGGATGACGTTGGCGCAGGGCTTTACGCGCTTGCCTTGCTTCAGATATGGCAGCATTTTATAGCGCATTAGGCCACACCTCCATGGGAATTACCGAAAGCCTGCTGGGCAAGAAAAATGTAGATGGCAATCCTTATATTGAAGCCATTGACCCGCCAGCTTCACTCCCCGGAGGCGAGGTCCGCATTCTTGGGCGCGCTCTCAAGCCTCCGCAATTGGCGCGGCCTGAAGTATTGTTTAGCGGCACGTGTGGCCCCATTGTGGTGAGCTCAGAAGATTTTGTCATCGCGCGGGTGCCGTTTGGCGCTGAGTCAGGTCTGGTCACCGTCCAGAACAACGGATATGTAAGTAATGGCCGGGAACTCAAGATTGCCCAGCCTATCGCCGAGAGTCTGCATCCTGTC
>DATBVH010000418.1:0-4471 GCA_036515395.1 Candidatus Angelobacter sp. | reverse complement strand
CGGAACTGCAGACGGTGGTGCCTGACGCGTCATTCACGTTGAGATCGAAATCATTGGTGTTGCTGGCCCAGTTGATTCTCACGTGCACGGCGTAGGCGGGGTTCGCAGAATAAAAAGTGGATGGGACATTCACCGTCAGCGTGAAAGTGTCACAGGTAAGAGAGGTACAGGCTGCCGTAGTAGCGGTGGCGCCGGTAAATGGACCTCCACTGAATGAAACAGAGGTGGTTTGACCGGCGGCAGGGGCGGTGAGAATACCGCTGGATGGCGTTGCAGCAAAAGCCGACGACACGACGAGCATCAGGGCCACAAGTATCAGCCCGAAGCCTTTGTGTTTCTTCATTTTCCTTTCCTCCAGGGACGAGAGGTGACAGCAACAGAGAGACCTCAACATCAAGTCAGTAGTGATACTACTAGCGCGAAAAACTAGGACTTGGATGAGGAACTTGTCAAATCCGTTGCCCGGGGTTTTCAGGCGTATCCAGATATGGGAGAAGGGTGTTCTAGGATTTTTGGGGGTTTTCAGGGGGAGAGGCCAACAAGCGGGAGACAAAAAGCTCAAAAACGACGCGGATCTCTTCAGAAGTGGAGGAGAAGTGGAAATCCACGCGGCGGGCCATGACCTGGTCGCGCAGCATGCTTTCAAACATCCCGATCAGCGCTGAGGTCAAAGCAGCCGGGGAAACTCGCTCCGCCAGCGGCTTACCGGTGATTAAATCCGTGAGCACTCGCTCAACCGCGGAGCTGAAGCGCAGGTAACCGGAGGTTATGAGGATGTCAGACCCGGAGCCTGCTTTGCGAATGCGCCGGCCTTCAAACAGCATCAGTTCTTTCAATGCCTGGTCCCGTTCCAGGGTTTGCAACACCAACTCAAAGATCATGCGCAGCTTGTCCGCTGGCGAAGGCAGCACTTGCACGGCCTGGGAGATGAAATCAAGGTTTTGCCAGCCATGATCGAAGATCGCCTCCAGCAGCCCCTCCTTGTTGCCAAAATGCTTGATCAACTGCGATTCGCTGGTGTTGGCCTGGCGGGCGATGGCGGCAGTTGAGGTGTTTTCATACCCATGAATGGAGAACAAAACTTTGGCCGATTCCAGCAACCGCTCGCGCACAGGAAGAGGACGATTTACCGGATCTAGTTTTGTTGAAGACATGGAGCGCACGGTAGCAGAACTGCTGCCCAGAGTCAAATGATACAACTAAATTCCGAAGTAGCACTACTGACAGTATTGGCAGGACATATTCGCCATAACGAAAATCGCCTACGGCAAGAATAGATTCGCACCATCACGGCTGTAGCGCCGTAATTTATTGATAGTGAGGTATCCTCGGCTCTTCTTCTGTCGGCCACCGGCTCGTGATTGGGCCTACTTGCTGAGTGCTTACCGCTGAATGCTTCTAACATGTCTTTCGCGCGCCATTACCTTCGTCCATGACCTTCGGGCTCTAACCAACTGAACTCGCCCGTGATAAAAATTTCATAACGATCTGCCTTTAGCCGCTTTGTATTCATCCGTCTCCCCGCACAAATTTTGGAGTTGAACCGCTTTCGGTATGGACCGGAACCGGTCGGGGGTGATCTTGATGGGCTATCTTAGATTGCTGTTGTCAATTGCCGGTATCTGCTTGCTCAGCGCATGTGCTGGTTCCAACCGGCTTGCTTCAAACGATCTTGGTTCCAACGGTCTTAATTCCAAACATGTTGGTTCTAATAATCTCAAGAACGGCATCGATCCCAACAGTGCATCTCCTGTTAGCACACACATCATTGCCAGTAGCGTAGCGTCCAAGAAAATTCCGCCCGCCACTACCCGCCCGGTCGCCGACATTACTTCTGCACCCTCGGCCAACAAGCTGATCGCGCTCACATTTGACGACGGCCCGCGGCCCTACGTCCTATTCGGCAGCAAGACGGTCCATCCGGCGCCGGGCCTGGTTGATATCCTCGACCAGAACGGCGTCAAAGCGACGTTTTTTGTGGTCGGCTGGCGGCTTACTCCCAAAACGTGGGGCGAACCTAAGCATGAAGAAGACATCGGCGTTACCTGCCTTGATGCAGCGGAGAAACTGATCCGGCGCGGCCACGAGTTGGAAGACCACACCTACAGCCACCTGGAACTGCGCAGCGCCGAGAAGAAAAACGGCGAGCAGTGGGTGATGCATGACGTGGATCGCGGAGCATAAGCCATCAAGGCCGTAACCGGCACGCAGCCCCGGTACGTCCGCCCGCCGGACTGGATCATTACCAGCGATGCACGGCGTGACCTGCAACAGCAGGGCTATCGCGTGTTGACTATCTCATCGGATAATCCCATCGCCCTGCGCGACGTGAACTCGCTCGATTATCTATGCGCCGGCAAAGCAGTGGGATGTCCCAAACCTTCCCTGCCCGACGCGGTGTTACAGCAGATACAACAACGCGAACGGAAAGGCACTTACACGCACATTCTCGCCTTCCATGAGCTATCGACCACAGCAGCCATCATGCCCAAGCTGATCACGGAGCTGAAAGCGCGCGGATATCGCTTTGTGACGCTGACTGAATATATGAAGCTGGTTGAGCCGAAACCTACAGAGAAGAAGCAGCAGGCAGCAATAGCGCCACCGACAGAGGTTGCTGGGTTGAGTCGTTAGTCACGATCGGTTGAATATGCCAACGGCTGAAATCTTTGCTGATCTCTCGTCTGCCGTTTTTCGAATAGATTACTGAAGATGAAGACAAAGAGAGTTCTGTGACTTACTCTGGTGGCCATAGACTAAAATCAGCTACTCTGCAATTGTTCGCGATTATGACGAACTAGGCCAAAGGTTTTGGGCGATTGATGACCGGACCAGATGGACTAAGAGGACAGATATGTTTTCACGAATTCTCCGCCACTGGGCGATATATTCGAATTGGCGGTTTTGGCTGTTACAAAGCAGCCTTTTCATCCTCTTGGGTGCTCTTGGTTGCGGAGGTTCCGGGCAAACGGTGGCAACCGGAGGTCCAACCCCCACTCCAATTCCAACTGCAACGCCGACTCCCGTTCCTAGTTCGACCCCGCTCACACAAAATTGCGGCGCGGCGGCGCAGAGCCATCGAGTCATAGCATACGAATCCCCACTTGCCTTGGATGGTAGTAATAATTTCATCTCTTTCAACGTCTGGTCCATAAACTCAGACTGCTCAGGCAATAACCCCGTGACCCGGTTGACTATGGCTGGCCTTGGCGGGGCTTCCTTCGCATGGTCACCGGATGGAATTAAATTCCTCTACGATTCGAATCGTGCCCTGGATGGAACTGATACTCTAATTTCCGGCTGCCTCTTGTCTGGATTTCCTCTAGTCGGAAATGCCTGGGTGATGAATGCCGATGGGTCCGGCAATCTGCCCCTTACCAGCCATACTTGCGACGTTATATCTTCGGCTGCTTGGTCACCTGACGGGCAAAAAATCGCCTTCATTTCCAATGCGAACCTCGATAACAGTGATCCGAGCGACGTTACAGCTTTTGACAGTGCTACCAGTAACATCTGGTCCATGAATGCAGATGGGTCTGGAGCCACGCCATTGACTCAAATAAGTAGTCCTGGAATCGGTAATTCCGAGGGGCCAATGTGGTCACCGGATGGGACCAAGATTGTTTACTCCTCGATTCGTGCTTTGGACGGCAGCAGCCGTAATAATCCTTTTCGCAATAGGAATATCTGGGATGAACGCAGATGGTTCCGGATCAACGCCGCTCACACAACTCACAGCCCTGCTGCCTTCTGGCGGGGATAGTTGTTATTCACCGCACTGGTCCCCCGATGGCACTCAGATAGCTATGATATGTATTCGGCCGCTTGACGGCACAGAGAACGGTGACGCTGGAAACAATCTCTGGATCATGAATGCGGACGGTACTGGCACCAGGCCGCTCACCACTTTCTTGAGGGCTTTTGTCGAGGAGCCGATCCTCTCAGACGGAACTTTTGTAGTGCAGAGCAACATCCAGATATGGTCGCCCGACGGTTCTAAGATTGCTTTTATTTCCAGCGGTTCATTAGATGGTGGCGACGGAAACTCCCAGAATTCGCTCAATCTCTGGGTCATAAACCGGGATGGCACCGGCGCTACACCCCTCACCACGATAGTCAGCCTTCGACTGCCACCAGCCCCACTTACTTGTTCGACCTGCATGGTGGGAGTGAAGGACTTTGCATGGTCCCCCGACAGCACTCAGTTAGCTTTAATTTCCGATATGAATCGGGACGGAAGCATTCAACCACCTCACGCTTTTAATCTGTGGGTAGTTAATGCAGACGGCTCAAAGCTTACGGTGCTCACCAATTTAACGAGCGGCGAGGTTGTGCTCCCTCGATGGAAGCCGTAGCTTCCGGCAATTCTGCGGCAATCTTTACATATACCATTGACCACTGTAGGCAGTGAATCTTGGGGAGGGTGTTCACATGAAAATATCTTTTGCTCTTTAGTCGCGGCAGGGTTTTA
>DATBVH010000417.1:0-2375 GCA_036515395.1 Candidatus Angelobacter sp. | reverse complement strand
CGAACGTGAGCGGGGAAAAGATGCCGGAGAACATCAAAGGCCCGAACGGCCCAGACGAGTTGAAGACCAAGGCTGAGATCATCCAATTCCTGAAGGACTCCTTCGCTGCGGGCCATCGCGCGGCAAAAACTATTACCGCACAAAACGCCCTTGAAGAGATCCAATGGTTTCGCGGTACAGCGCCGCGTTTGTTCGTGGCCTCGGCAGTAGTGATCCACGCCGCTGACGAATACGGGCAGATGATTGAATATCTGCGCATGAACGGCATTGTTCCGCCGGCAAGCCGGGGTAACTAACCTTAGCTATGGAGTTCACAAAGGGACACGGAGGCAAAGTAAGCTCCGTGTTCCTCTTTTTTGCAGCTAGTTTAGCTTGATGAAAACGTTTGCGGTTTTTTGATGTCACTACTGCGGACAATCCCATTTAGCCGCAGGTATTCAATCATCTGTCCGTAGATGTCCCACGGATGGGAAATGGCTGCGGTCACCACGGAAAGCCGAGGCACCCGTCCACCGCCAGGCAGCTCCACCACCTCCAGAAGATTGTGTTCGTTGACCGTGGCGATTGCCTTGTGCAGATAGATAAATGATTCCCGCAAAAACTTCACCACGTCGGCCTTGCTGCGAAGCGAATCGGGGCCATTGTCATGCGGGCCGGGTTCGATCGGCACTTTTTCTCGCAGCAAGGCGGCGCCCATTTGGTAGTTTGCGACTGTAATGTGCGTGGCCAATTGCGCAAATGTGCGGACGCCCTTGAACTGCCCCTGGGTAGGCACAAAACTATAGAGAGACTCGGGCATTTTCTCTGCCAATGCCAGGGTCGCTCGTTCCGGCCCGTCAACGGACCTATCGAAGATTTCTGTCACCGAGGTTGGTGGCGTAGTCTTTTTCACCTGGCCAAATACGACGGCGGTGCAGCCTAACAGCATGAGGCATTCCATTCGCGCAAAAGTCATAGCTGTCTCCGTACATGGGGTTCCAAAGGCAGAACGCGATAGCAGATTGGAACTTGCAGACAAACTCTATGCCGTTCTTAGCTCTAAATCTATAGCTTCCTGGAAAGTAAGACTGCAAAGCCTTTCCTGTTAACCATCCCGATACTTAGACCTTTCTTACGGAAGGCATAAGCTGTTACGCTAAAAGTGCTCTGGAGTTCGCGCCGCTCTAGAAAATTGGCCGACTCCTTTTTTACTAGCAGGCCTCCGCTACTCGCTTCCCAGGTCCTGGCCGAACTGGGTCCCGTGTTAACGGGTGAGCGAGACCTTTCCCAGACCGCCAATGGCGCGCTGGAAGTGGTGATGGCGGCAATACGCGCCGGCTCAGGCGCGCTGTTTCGCTTTCAGGAAAAACCGGCCATGCTGGCGTCCATTGCGGCGCAGGGTTTTGTCGTCTTCCCCCAGACGGCCGTTTTCCCGCTGCTCTCCAAACATGTGCATGCCCTCACCAACGTCACCGGCCCTCAGAGAATTTCCCGCGAACGATGTGACACCTTCTTAAGTTCCACAGGAAATATTTCAAGCGTATGGTTCCGCTGCATTGCGCCGTTGAAAGTCCATGGCAAGCTGATTGGCGCGCTGCTGCTGGGTGAGCGTGAAGCCGGAGCGGAGTACACCCCTGAAGTCCTGAAGCTGATAGGCGACCTGGCCCCGTTCATCGCGCTGGCCATGTACAACCATCAACTCATGATGTCACTGGAAGAGCGTACAGCCGACAATCTGAAATTGGTCGCCTCTGTCCACTCTTTCTGGGACGACGCTTTAGCAGCCTTCGCGGCCACCATCGACGTAAAGACCGTACAGATGCATGGCCACTCCTTGCGCGTGGGCCGTTATGCCGCCGGGATCGCGGAATCACTGGGTATGAGCGCCGCTGAAGCCAGCGAAATGCGCGCCGCCGGATACCTGCACAACATCGGCATGGTTACAGTGGATAAGCACCTGCTCAGCAAGCCCGCCGCGCTGGAGCCCGGAGAATTCCAGGAGATGGCCGACCATACCGTGCAGGGGCATCGCATTGTTTCCACCGTACAGTTCCCGTGGCCCAAAATTCCCGAGGTGGTGCGATCCCACCATGAACGCGCCGATGGCTCCGGCTATCCTGACCGCCTGCACAATGACGAAGTTTCGCTGCCGGTAAAAATCGTGGCCGTGGCGGACACCTTTGACGCAATGTTGAGCGAGCGTCCGTACCGCAAAAAACTTGCCCTGGGTGAAGCTGCCGCGCAGCTGAGCTGGCTGGCGCCCGCCAAACTCGATGGCGAAGTTGTCCATGCCTTGCTGGTGCAGCTGCGCCGCGACGCCGTGAGCCATGTCTCGCCCCCGCGCCCGTGGTCGTCCTCCGGAGAAACCCGGACGCGGAAAATGTTTCTTGATCCCA
>DATBVH010000416.1:0-2953 GCA_036515395.1 Candidatus Angelobacter sp. | reverse complement strand
GCGCTGGTTCGCGACATGCGGCCGATTCCCTTTGACATGCAAGATATTGTCAGGCTCGCTGCGGTGACGGCTGTACCGCTTCTCCCCCTGGGCCTCACAATATTTTCTCTGGAACAACTGGTGACGCAGATACTCAAGATCCTGTTCTGATCACCTGAATGGTTGCGCCTCTTCGTACCTTTCAGCTTCTCTGTAATTTTCATAAATTTTGCCTTGACAAACATACCGACTGGTCTGTATTGTAAATCCATGACGCGGACGCAAGCCCAGAGAACAGAAACCATGCGGCAAAGGATATTGATGGCTGCTTTTGCCGAGTTTTACAAAAATGGCTTTCAGGGCGGGAGTTTGAACCAGATTGTGGAAGCCGCGGGTATCACCAAAGGCGCGTTGTTTCATCATTTCGCCGGCAAGCAGGAGCTTGGCTACGCCGTGATGGATGAGATTATTGGCCCTATTCTGCAGGAGCGCTGGATCAAGCCGGTGGCCAACTCTGCCGATCCCATCGCCGACCTGAAACGCGCGTTCCGGCAATTTGTGAAAGAAGACATAGCCAGCGGGCACTATGTGCAGGGATGTCCGCTGAACAACATGGCGCAGGAGATGTCACCGCTCGACCAAGGTTTTCGCCAGCGCATTGACAAGTTGTATGACACCTGGCGCAACAGTTATGCGGCTGCGTTCGCCGCAGGAATCAAGGTCCGTAAGGTGCGGAGAGATATTTCGCCGCGCAACGTAGCCGCCTTGGTGGTGGCGTCGCAGATGGGAATCTGGGGCACAGCGAAGAGTTCTCAGGACCCGCAATTGATGGTCCATGCCTGCGATGCCATTTGTGACTATCTGGACGGGCTGAAGCCTTGAGGCGATTTAGTTCGTAGATTTCTATATCTCAATCGATAGGAAAAAAAACATGCAAGCAGAAGCAATCCAAGCTAACTTTCCAGTTGTAAAAACTTCCACTTCCAACAAGGCGCTCTGGACCGGACGGATTCTCAGCGGGCTGATGGTGTTCTTCCTGCTGGTAGACGCCGGTTTCAAATTGATCAGGCCATTGCCCGCGCCGGCAGTCGCGGCTTTCGGCAAATTGGGATATCCCGTTGAATTCGCCGCCGGAATCGGCGTTCTTCTACTGAGTTGTGTCGCTCTCTATTTGATTCCGCGCACGTCTGTACTTGGGGCGATCTTACTCACCGGATATCTTGGCGGTGCGGTGGCAAGCCATGTTCGTATTGGCGATCCATGGTTCAGCCATGCGCTTTTTCCTGTCTACATCGGCCTGTTGATCTGGGGAGGCTTGTACCTGCGCGAAGAGCGGCTGCGGATGCTGATCCCACTTCGCGCGGCGGCGAAGTAACAAAGATCGAAGTACAACATCAATATTCCTCAAATTTGAATAGGAGAAATAGATATGCGATTCATGGTGATAGTAAAAGCCAACAAAGACTCGGAAGCAGGCGTTCTTCCCGATGAGAGACTGCTTACGGAGATGGGCAAATACAACGAGGAGCTGGCCAAAGCCGGTGTGCTGCTGGCCGGTGAAGGGCTCCAGGCCAGTTCCAAGGGAGCGCGCGTCCGGTTTGCCGGTGACAAGCGCACGGTGGTTCAGGGACCATTCCCTGAAAGCAATGATTTGATTGCGGGCTTCTGGCTCTTCCAGGTGAAGTCGAAAGATGAGGCCATTGAGTGGGTCAAGCGCATTCCCTTTAATGAAGGCGAGGTCGAAATCCGGCAAGTATTTGAAGCTGAAGATTTCGGGCCAGCGCTCACCCCAGAATTAAGACAGCAAGAAGAACGGCTGCGCGCGCAGGCGCCGGCGCCGGCGCGGAATTAAGTTTCTGTTCGCAGAGCAAGTTGGTGGCAATTTAACTCATCATAGGAAATGGAGTGAATCATGAAGGAAATCAATGCATATCTCATTTTCAACGGAAACTGTCGTCAGGCAATGACGTTTTACCAGAAGTGCCTTGGCTCCGATCTGCAACTGATAACGTTCGGCGATATGGGCGGCAATGCACCTCCAGATTCCAAAGACCGGATTGCCCACGCCAGAATCACTAAGGGAGCTGCCGTTTTAATGGCCTCAGACAATATGCCGGGTATGCCATTCAGCGCGGGCGACAACTATTTTGTTTGCGTACATTGTGAATCAGGACAGGAAACGGACCAACTGTTTGCCGCTCTCAGTGAAAAGGGCAAGATCCTGCAAGCGCCGCAGGAGACACCGTGGGCTAAACGTTTTGCCATGTTCACGGACCAATTCGGGACCAACTGGATGTTGAATTTTCCTAAGGCATGATCTGGCAGCGATTACGGAATCGCGTCGAACATGGCGCGGTTCCGCGTTCTCACATATTCCGGTTGGCAGCACAGTCTCTCGCCCGCAAATCTCTCAACTTTGTTAAAATCCATAGGTAAGCGAAACTTTTCCCGTCCCAGATTTCCCAGGATATCTTTTTAGTCTGCGAAAACAGTCACGGGCGAGGAGTGTGCATTTCCAGTGAAGCGCGGCAAGACAGCTGTGATCGTGGGCGCCCAGTGGGGCGATGAAGGCAAAGGCAAAATTGTCGACGTTCTGTCGCACAACTTTTCCGTGGTGGCCCGTTATGCCGGCGGGCATAACGCCGGGCACACTGTCATTATTAAGGGCAAGAAGTTTGTGTTGCAGTTGGTTCCATGCGGCGTGCTGCGCAAGGGCTGCCGCTCAGTCATCGGCAATGGCGTGGTGCTGGACCCGCTGGCCTTTCTGAAAGAAGTAAAGATGCTGCGTGAGGCCGGTGTGCAGGTGGACGGAAACCTTTTTGTCTCCAACCGCGCCCACGTGATTCTGCCCTACCATCGCATGATTGAAATGGGAGCGGAGAACGCACCAGGACGCGTGAAGATCGGCACTACCTCCCGCGGGATTGGGCCGGCGTATGAAGACAAGATGGGGCGTCGCGGCCTGCGCGTGGCC
>DATBVH010000415.1:0-3130 GCA_036515395.1 Candidatus Angelobacter sp. | reverse complement strand
TGACGGCGGCGAACAGCGCAGGCGGTGTCATGGGTAAGATGGTGGACGCGCAATCCATTTGCGTGGCCACGGCTGCTACCAACCAGGTGGGCAATGAAGGCTTCATCTTCCGCTTTGTTGTCTGGCACTCAATTGCACTTGGCGCGATTGTGGGCATCATTGTGATGATCTATGCCTATGTGCCGTGGGCAAAGGCGCTGGTGCCGCATGGAGTGAAGCTGTTATCGCAGTAAACCTGAATGCATCTCTAAATTAAAGCACCGCCGCAACGGCGGTGCTTTTTGCATTACAAAGATCCCTAAAGCTGGTGATACAGTATTTCCTGAGTTGCCGGTATCCACTGCACACTTCAGTTCACCATCCATCTAACCCGGCGACGTGCCATCCTGAAGCGAGCCACGTGGAACTGCAAAGCGTTTCGACAGGGTTTCCGCGAAGCTGAAGGATCGGCTCCGCTGCACTGCATGGCTATTGAGACTGCTTGGAGATCGGCGGTCGTGAAGAGCGAGAAATCGTGTTCACTCAAGATAGCATCCATGAGGATAGAAATTGGTGATTCTGGAACAGCAATCCTAGATCGCATTAATCGCTGAATCCCGGCAAATCCACTCGCTTGGCAATGTGGTCTTTAATCCAGTGTGCGTCCCACCATTCCTTGGGATCGATCTGAATGCCCTCGAGCTGCATGCTGAAATGAATGTGATCGCCGCCGGCCATGCCGGTCATGCCGCTCTTGCCCATGATTTGGCCGCGCTTCACCATGTCACCTTCATGCACGTCGATCTGGCTTAGGTGCCCATAAATCGACTGCAAGCCATAGCCGTGGTCCACAACGATGCAGTTGCCGTAAATTCCGAGCGGCGCGGCATAGACCACACGCCCGTCATTCGTGGCTTCCACGCCTACGTGCTGCGTGATGGAAAGATCGTAGCCCAGGTGAACCTGCTGGTCGATTTTCTTGCCTTGATAGATATAGTTACGCACGTCGGCAAAACTTGCTTCCACTTTGGAATTGGATTGCTGCCGGAAATGCTGCGACCAGAGAAAATGGTCCGCTGTCTTGAGCTGAAGATCGGCTAGCGTCTTGTTGTTGGCGCGACGCATCTCGCTATTGATCTTCACAAACCGTTCCACCAGATCGCCTGATCCGTTGGGATCGAGCTCGTTCACTACCTTCTGAACGAATTTATCGTCCAGTTGAAGATCGCGTACCCGATACTTCGGCTGCTCATTCTTTGGAAATTGGTAGACCATCTGCCCGGTAACTTCATTGCCGGCAGGATCGGTGGCATACACCAGCGGAGGCGTGCCGGCGGGCATGTTCCAGGCAAAGGCGAAGAGTGAAAACAATCCGGGCTTGCCGCCGGGCATGGGCCAACTGCGAAACTTCTCATCTCCCACACGCACGCCGGACTCACTCGCGTATCCGGCAACATTGAAGGTCACCAAATCCGCCATACCTAAATAAAGGTAGTGCTGGTCTGAGTCCACGCTCACAGAAGGTGGTCGCGTGACGACTGTAACTTCGCGCTCGGTGCTGACCGTCTTTGCGCGAAAATCATTCGACGTCGCTTCCACGATCAGGCGGGCCTTGCCGTCCCTGAGCTGCGGCGTGCTTTTAGCTCCAGCATTGAAAGTGTACACAGCATCCGCGACTCCGCCCTTCCAGCGCAACCTGTGCGATGGCTGCTCCATGTCCCACACTTTGTAGCTCGAGCCATTCTGCTCAACCGTGGCGACCGCACTGCGAATCCCATGAGGATCGCTCACTTTGATGTTGATTGGAGTGGATTGCCCCAGCGCCGTGAGCGATTGCGGAAGGGTGACTACCGGAGTGGAGGACATGAAAAGTAGAGCCGTTATTGGCACAACAATCAATAGAAAGAGGATGAGAAAGAAGGTACGCATGGTTGAAATTTCAGAATAGCACGAAGACAAACGCTGGAAGAGACTGCTAAGGCATTCACTCTAAAGATTGCAGTGAGTGAATGGATTTTTAGTCAGGCTTGCGCGGCTGAACATTCTGGTTCATCCGGAAGAAATTCTTGGGATCGAAATGTGATTTGACGGCCAGCATCCGCTCCCAGCGTTCCTGATAGGCCTCAGGGACGCGGTCCTGTTCGTCGCCGCTCATAAAATTCACATACACGCCCGGCTTCATGGCTGGCCGCAGCCGAGCGAACAGCCCGCGGACCCAGGAAATATGAGCTGCATCCTCGGCGGGCTCGGCCCAGTTTGCCAGCAGATTCATAATGAAAGGAGCGCTGCGATCGCCGAAAGCCGTTTCTCTGGCGTCTACCTGTCCAGCTGCGCCGCCAAGATAAGCGAGTTCTATCTGGGTTTGCGCAGAGGGAATTGTGCCAACCGCTTGAAGCATAGTGTCGATTGTGCCGTCATTGAGCCGGCTGAAATAGCCTGACTTGGTGTAGTAGCGCCGGCCATGCGGGAAATCAGAGTCGGCCATGGTTTGCAGCGCGAGGAAGGGAACTACCCGGCTGCGAAGGGATTCGCGATCGCACAATGAAAGCGCGCGCTCAAGGTAACTTTGTCCTTCCGAAGGATCACCGATCCACACCAGCGAATTTCCGGCAACAGGACGTCCGCGGAGAGCAGGCGGCACATTTTTTGAATGAGGCGCCAATCGCAGATCGATGTTCCATTTCAAATCCAGCGGAGCTTCCGCCATGAACTCGCGCCAGAATTTGAGATGGCGGCGAATGTTGCGCTCCGGGCACAGCCCTTCCGCCAGCACCAGAGAGCTGAGCGGATGCAGCTTGACTTCAAATTCCGTCACTACGCCAAAGTTGCCGCCGCCGCCACGAAGTGCCCAAAACAAATCGGTATTAGTCTTGGCGTCGGCACGCAGCAATGAGCCATCTGCGGCGACAAGAGTAAATGCTTCAACGTTGTCACAGGACAACCCGAACTTGCGCGTGAGCCATCCGGTGCCGCCACCCAGAACTAAACCGCCCGCGCCTGTATGCGAGACTACGCCGGAAGGTAAAACTAAGCCGGCTTTCTGCGTTGCCGTATCAACCGTTCCCAGCAGGCAGCCTCCGGCAAACCGCGCACGGCGCGCTTCAGGATCGACAGTAACCCGCCGCAATCTAGAGAGATCGAGCACCATTCC
>DATBVH010000414.1:0-4184 GCA_036515395.1 Candidatus Angelobacter sp. | reverse complement strand
CTTGTTGGATTCATCCACCTCAGTCCACACCGTGGCCGCTGTCGTAAGCGCTTCCGCTTCCTTGGCCAGGCTATGGCGGTATTGTTTTTCCGCGGGAAAATGCTTCTTGAATTCGCCGCCATGCCACTTCGCCTTGGACAGTCCATAGCTGAGCCACAAAGTGGAAGTCTCGTCGGATGCTTTCGGGTCCACAGTAATCGTTATGTTCTTCTCGCCGGTTTGCCTCACGTTATTCGGTGTGTCCACGTGCACACGCTTTAGTTGCAGTTTATTAGTGGTTGCCCACGACTGCAGCGCCCGCCAGGTGATGGGGCTGTACGGCTCCGCCACAACCGCTTGAATGAACCCCGTCCGCGATTTTTCAATCTCGCCGTTTTTCAGCAGCATATCCGCGTAATAACGGTGGGCAGTCTCTTTGTTGGGATCCAGATCAATGGCTTTCTGATACCATTCGCCGGCCTTGGCCCAATTCTTTTCCGCGAAATATGTATCTCCGATAAAAAGCACCGCGCTGTAATTTTTGGGATTGTATTCCAGGACCTTGGTGTAATTCTTGATCGCTTCATCAAAGTCATGCCGGGCGAACGCTGCTTCAGCGGCGCGCATGGCTTGATCTGCCGGGGTACTCTCATATTTAACGACGCCATCTTCCGGGAGCATTTCCAGAAGAGTCTGCAGCAGAGGTGCAGTGCTACCCAGCTTTTTGGCTTTCAGCAGCACCTGCCGCGCACGCACACGCTCTTTGCTGGCGGCGTCCTGATCGTCGAGCGTTGCCGCTTCAGATACCAGGCACACGCCCAGGCCCAGCAGAACGTCCCGGTCGTCCGGACTCTTGAGCGCCAGCTCTTCAAACAGCGGCAGGGCTTCAAGATGCTTATCTTGTTTGAACAGCTCAAACGCGCGCTGTCTGGTGGGATCGCTTACCGTTTGGGCAGACAAATTTATTGATTGAACAGCGATACCAGCAACGCTCAACAAGAGAACGGACCAACGAAGAACGGCGCGCATATTCTTCCTCTCTCTCTAGTACAACGGTGAGAGAACGATCATAGAAGGAAAATCTTGCGCGTCAACCTGGATCTGGGCGCGGCGAAAGACTCAGCCGGTTCAACTCAGCAGGTTCACGTCGCCCGCCATTAGGTGGACGTGCAACCTGTACTTGCCCGGACCTTTCCATTTCAGTGACCGGAACAGTCCACCCGTGGCGGCTTTAAACGCGGGCGCATGTAAATCTCCGGCGGTCACAGACGCGTCCACATCACTCCAATCGCTGGAGCTGCCAACGGAAATATTCAGGTTCCCCGCGTTGGCCTCAATATCTTTATCGCCCTTGATTCCCGCAATCTCCAGGTTTCCCGCGGTTAGCCGGATGCGCAAGTCAGCCAGCGCCGGGACCTCAATGGTGGCATGGAAATTATTGTGCGGCGTGTTCTCCACACGCAGATCAGCCGACTTGCCGCTGGTTGTGAGTTTCACTTGCACGCCTTTGGCGCTCGCTTCATTCCAGCGCACGTGAATACGGTTATCAGAGCTTGCGCGGATATGGTAGTCGCCCGACTCCAGGGTGATTTCAATCTTGCCGCCGGAAACAAAGTCTTTTTCCGCCGGACTGCCTGAACTCTGCGCAACGAGGCTCACTGGCGTTATGGACAGCGTAGCCAGAAACGTAGCCGTTGCGATCGCGATTTTCATCATCCTGCCCTCCTCTACACACCTCAACATGTCTGGTGATACGCAAGGGCAGAGCGTCCGGTTCCAGCAATTTTGTCATCCTCGACCCCCAACATGAATGAGGATATGAAAGAGCGATGAATGGCAGCCGTCTATAACTACATGGATGGTCGTGCATTTGATGGTCATGCGTTTGATGGTCGTGCGTTCGTTGAGGGTTTTTTCTTGTTATCCTTTCTGTGATTTTCCTGCTTATTCCCTGTTGCGATTTCAGGCCGCAAGTTAATGGAAGCATTCGAGGGGCTGGCAGCATCCAAAATGAAATAAGCGACAAAGGGAGAGATGGAATGAGTACCAGAAAAGTGATTGAGCTGCCGCGCCGGACCGTCTCCAGCGTAAGCCCGTTGACCGGTGAATTGCTGCGGGAGTTCGAGCAGCACTCCGACGAGGCGGTGGAAAACAAGCTTGCTCTTGCAAGCAAGACCTTCCGCGACTATCGCAAGGTGCCATTTGCCCAGCGTGCCGCCATGATGATGCGCGCCGCGGAGATCCTGGAAAAAGAAAAAGACGCTTTTGGCCGGATGATGACCCAGGAAATGGGCAAGACATTGAAATCAGCCGTGCAGGAAGCGGAGAAATGCGCCTTCGGCTGCCGCTACTATGCCGAGAATGCAGAGCGGTTCCTGGCCGATGAAGAGGCTAAAACTAACGCCACGCGCAGCTTTGTGCGCTACCAGCCACTTGGTCCTGTACTGGCTGTGATGCCGTGGAATTTTCCGTTCTGGCAGGTGTTTCGTTTTGCCGCGCCCGCGCTTATGGCCGGCAACGTCGGGCTGCTGAAGCATGCTTCCAACGTGCCGCAATGCGCCCTTGCCATTGAAGATATTTTCCACCGCGCCGGTTTTCCTGAAGGCGCTTTTCAGACCTTGCTGATCGGCTCAGACCGCGTGAACCCTTTAATAGCAGACCGCCGCATTGCCGCCGTTACGCTCACCGGCAGCGTTGGCGCGGGCAGCAGCGTAGCCACGGCTGCCGGCAAAGAGATAAAGAAATGCGTGTTGGAGCTTGGCGGCAGCGATCCTTTCATTGTGATGCCCAGCGCCGATCTTGATAAAGCTGTCGATACAGCCGTGCAGGCCAGGGTGATCAACAACGGCCAATCCTGTATCGCAGCGAAGAGGTTCATTGTTCATCAGGGGATTGCGGAGCAATTTGAAAAGAAGTTTGTGGCACGCATGGCGTCACTCAAAGTCGGTGATCCCATGGATGCGGCTACAGACGTTGGCCCGCTGGCGACTGAAGATGTCCTGAATGGCCTGGAAGCGCAGGTGCAAAAGACAATTGAGATGGGCGCGCGCGTCCTGCTGGGAGGAAAGCGCGTGGATCGTAAAGGGAATTTCTTCGCGCCTACAGTTCTAACGGATATTCCCAAGGGTTCGCCGGCTTATGACGATGAACTTTTCGGTCCGGTGGCATCGCTCTATCGCGCAAAAGATATGAATGAGGCGATTGCGATTGCCAACAACTCTATCTTTGGCTTGGGCGCTTGCGCGTGGACAAATGATGCCGCGGAGCGCGATCTTTTCATCAATGAGATTGAATCAGGCTTGGCGTTTATCAATGGAATGGTGGCCTCTGATCCGCGCATTCCTTTTGGCGGCGTTAAGCATTCCGGCTACGGACGCGAGCTGAGCCACCACGGCATCCATGAATTTGTAAATATAAAATCGGTTTCCATTCAGGAATCGGACCCCGGAAAAACCCGCACGGAATAGAGCTGAACTGTTTGCGCTCAGTGAATCACTTTTATCAGGTGGCGTTCGCTGGCGATTTGCGTCACGACCGGCTCCAGCCGGTCAAACGCTTCCTGCAGGATACGCCGCGAGGTAGCAAAGCATATGCGCAGATGTCCGCTGGCGCCGGGGCCAAACCATCGCGGAGCGCCGGGAACCAGCGCCACGCGGGCCTGTTCGCGTAATTGTTGGCACAATGTTTCTGAATCGTCACTCAGGCTCCGTACGTCGGGAAATATCACATACGTCCCTTGCGGCGGCTGTACGGTCACTCCCGGCCACTTAGCGAGACGGCTGACAACGTAATCCCGCTGCGCCTGCAGGTGCTGGACAAATTGCGCGAGCCACTCGCGTCCGTCATTGAGCGCAGCCACTACCGCGACCTGCGATAGCACCGATACACCATAGACAGTGCTTTCCGCGTCTGAGGCGGCGATGATTTCTTTTCTCCATTTCGGGTCCGGACAGATTAAGCAACCAACGCGCAACCCCGCCAAAGCAAAGTTCTTGGAGAAGCCGTAAACCGTTACGGTGTTGTGCGCAATTTCAGATGAAATCGAAGCCATGCTGACATGCCGGTGCGGTGTGTATACGATGTCCGACCAGATCTCGTCGGAAACAATTCTCAAGCCGCGAGAGATGGCCCATTCAGCAACACGCTGTTGCCACTCGCGCGAGTAAACAACGCCTAACGGGTTGTGAGGATTGCAAAGCCAGAGC
>DATBVH010000413.1:0-5123 GCA_036515395.1 Candidatus Angelobacter sp. | reverse complement strand
TGCTTTCCTGGGCGGCCTGATCAATTACGCCCTGCAGAACAACCGTTATCCCAAGGAATACGTCGTCAACTACACCAACGCTGCTCTTATCGTGAAGAAGGGCTTTAAGCTGCCTGAAGATGGGTTCTTCTCCGGCTTTGACTCTGCAGCTTTAAAGTATGACGTCTCTTCATGGAATTATGAAGAGGGCGGAAATGTGACCGGCACCGCTGCCGCAGCCATCGCAGCAGGCGATGGGCCGGCTACACCGGAAACGGCTGCCCAAGCTGCCCCCTCCAGCCCCGCCGCAAAAGCCAGCGGCCCGAGCGGTGCAGCCGGACAGGGATATCAGGCGCAAGGCCCGGTCGGCGCTAAAGGTACCACTGGTGCTCCTGCAGCTCCATCTTTGCCACCGAATACGGCTTACGACCTATCTCTAGAGCATCCCCGCTGCGTTTTCCAGCTGATGAAGAAACACTTCTCGCGCTACACGCCGGAAATGGTTTCCAGCATCACCGGAATTCCCGTGGACAAGCTCAACAAGGCGTGGGATATGTACACCTCCATCCGCAAGGATGGAGACACGAAGAAGGTCGGCACCATTATTTACTCTGTGGGCTGGACCCAGCACACGTTTGGTTCGCAGATCATCCGCACCGCAGCCATGACGCAGCTTTTGCTGGGCAATGTGGGACGAGCCGGCGGTGGCGTCAACGCTCTTCGCGGCCACTCCAACATTCAGGGTGCAACCGATATGGCGGGCGTGTTTGATATTCTGCCCGGCTACCTTAAGGTTCCCACGCCGGCAGATACCGACTTTGCCACATACCTCAAGAGAATCACTCCCGTAGCTGCCAAGCCTAAAGAGTGGGATTCTTTCAATTACTGGTCGAATACTCCCAAATTTGCGGTTTCTTTCATGAAGGCGATGTACGGTGACGCCGCCAAGAAAGAAAACGACTGGGCTTTTCACTATCTGCCCAAGATCGATCGCAAATTCTCCTGGGTTGAGCTGTGGGACGGCATGTACAACGGTAAAGTCAAAGGCTTGATCAGCTTTGGCATGAACGGCGTCGCCATCGGCCCGAACAGCGAAAAGAACATTAACGCCCTCAAAAAAGCCGACTGGCTCGTTGTCTGCGATATCTATCCGGAAGAAACCAGCAGCTTCTGGGAGTCACCCGGAATTTCTGATGATGAGAAAAAACAGATAAAGACTGAGGTTTACCGGCTTCCCGGCGCGGGTTTTGCCGAAAAAGACGGCACCTTCGTCAACTCAGCGCGCTGGCTGCAATGGAAGTGGGCCGCTGTTCCCACTCCCGGGGATGCCAAGCTGGATCAGGCAATCCTCGCCACCATCTTCCTGAAAGTCCGCGAACTGTACCAGAAGGAAGGCGGTAAGTTCCCAGACGCAATCCTGAACGCCACGTGGGCTTACACCACTCCATACAGCCCGTCGTTGACCGAGGTCGCCAAGGAAATCAACGGCAAGGTGCTGGCTGATCTGCATGACGACAAGCAGACGCCTACCGACTGGAAAGCTGGTCAGCAAATCCCCAGCTTTGCCTGGCTGAAAGACGATGGCACCACGTCGTGTGGCAACTGGCTTTATTGTGGCTCCTGGCCAGACGCAGGCTCGAACACGCAACGCCGTGATCCCGCCGACCCCTCTGGTCTGGGTATCCATCCCAATTGGGGCTGGTCATGGCCGTTGAATCGCCGCGTGCTCTATAACCGCGCTTCATGCAATTTGGATGGCAAGCCCTGGGATCCCAGCCGCAAGCAGGTCTGGTTTAACGAATCCACCGGAAAGTGGGCGGGCAATGACGTACCGGACTTCAAAGCTGACTCCAATCCCAAGGACCACATGGGCCCGTTCATCATGAATCCCGAAGGAGTGGGCCGATTGTTTGTGCCGCTGGCAGGAATGGCTGACGGTCCTTTCCCTGAGCATTACGAGCCGGTGGAAAGCCCGCTGGTTAACCCGTTCCATCCCAAGCAGACGAACAGTCCCGTGGTGAAGAGGTACAAAACGGACATGGACAAATACGGAACGTCAGACAAGTTCCCGTATCCCTGCACCACGTATCGGCTGACAGAGCATTATCACTACTGGACCAAGAACAACCCGATGAATATGCAGCTTGTTCCGGAACCCTTCGTGGAAATTTCGGAGCAACTCGCGTCCAAGCTCTCCATTAAAGGTGGCGACAGGCTCAAGGTTTCCACCGCCAGAAGCGGCACGAAGGACGGCAAAGAGTATGGGGTGTACTATGCCCGAGCCATGGTCACCAAACGCATCCAGCCGTTGAAACTCGCTGGGAAAGATGACCCGGTTTATCCAGTTGGTATCCCCATTCACTGGGCATATCGCGGGATAGGTGACGGCCGAGCTGAAGACCGGAGAAACGGCGTCAACGTGTTGTCCCCCACAGCCATCGATCCCAACGCTTACACACCAGAGTTTAAAGGCTTTCTGGTGAACATCGAGAAGGTCTAAGGAGATACGCCATGAGCAATGGAAACCTGGAAATTAGAGCGATCTCCGCGCATAAGGGTGGCACGCCTGGGGGCGGGGAATACACGCAGTCAGATGGCTCAACGCACATTGGAGCCACCCGTGACTATGACGTTTGCAAGCTGATCGATACCACCACATGCATCGGCTGCAAAGCCTGTGAAGTGGCTTGCGTCGAGTGGAACGGCTATGACTTCCGCGAAACCACCTTCGATAACACGTACCAGACCATGCCGGAAACGGTGTGGAACTACTGGAACCTGATCAAGTTCAACGAAGTTGAAACCGATGGCGGCTTGCAATGGTTAATGCGCAAAGACCAGTGCATGCACTGTGAAGAGCCGGGCTGCCTCATCGCTTGTCCCGCCGACGGCGCAATTGTGCAGTACACCAACGGCATCGTCGACTTCAATCAGGCAAACTGCATTGGCTGCCAGTACTGCGTTACCGGCTGCCCATTCAACATCCCCAAATTCAATGAAGCCACCAAGAAAGTTTATAAATGCACGCTCTGCTCTGACCGTGTTGGCGTCGGCCTTGAGCCGGCCTGCATCAAGTCATGTCCCACGGGCTGCCTGCACTTTGGCAGCAAGGAAGACATGAAGTTTGAAGCTGAAAAGCGCGTTGCTCAGCTGCATTCCAACGGCCACGCGGATGCCGGCGTCTATGATCCCTCCGGAGTGAAAGGCACCCACGTCATTTACGTGCTGAACGATGCCAAACATCCTGAGAATTACGGCGGCTTGCCGGCAGATCCCAGGGTCCCAATCTTTGTGAAATTGTGGAAGGGCCCATTGAAATGGCTTGGCGGCATTGGCATGATGGCTGGCGTGCTCGGCGTCTTCATGCACTATGTCCGTTTCGGCCCCAAAGAAGTTGACAAGGTTGAGGAGGTGAAGCGATGAGCGGCGGAATTATTGCGCGTCCAACCACCGCAGTTCCGGAAGATGAAGTCCAGCGCTATAACTTTGCAGAGCGCGCTTATCACTGGATCAACGCCATCTCTTACACCTATCTCATGCTCACAGGCCTGGCGATTTTTACGCCGCTGGCTTACTGGCTTGCCTACGTGCTGGGCGGTCCGGCAACCATTCGCTACTGGCACCCCTGGATCGGGCTGATCTATCTTGCCACTATTTTCTGGATGCATCGCTTATGGAAGCGCGACATGCAGAAGATCCCTGAAGATGAGCAGTGGAGTAAGAACCTCCGCGCCTATGCTGAGCACCACGATGAGCTGATGCCGCCCCAGGGCCGCTTCAACGCCGGACAGAAGCAGTTCTGGTGGGTCATGTTGTATTGCACCTTCATTCTTCTCATCACAGGAATCATTATGTGGATTCCTGAGAAAATGCCTCGCGAACTCCACTGGGTCCTACCGATTACCGTTTTCATTCACTCAGCCACGGCGCTGATCACGATTGCTGCTTTCATCATCCACGTTTACATGAGCGTTTGGGTGACTCCTGGCAGCATGAAAGCCATGGTTGAAGGGCACGTTTCCACCGGATGGGCGCGCACGCATCATCGCCTCTGGTTTGAGAAGATTACCGGCCGCAGGAGCTAAAAGGAATTGATGTCTGGGTTTTCCTGGGACCGTCGTATTGCGCGGACGAGCGAGCTGTTAAAAAATCAGTCTTCAGTGACTGAGCTGCTCAAGTTTTATCAGCGCCTCGTCCGCTTTCAAAAAACCGTCTATGAATCTGTGGCTTCTTCCGCCGATCATGACGTTTCCCTGGTTGTCCCCTACTTTGCCGCGTTGCTCGCGCTGGTCAAAGATGCTGGCTCGGCAGACCTAAAGGTCGCCGCAGCAACGCTTGAAAAATCATCATCAGAAGACCGTTTAGACCTGTTGCGCGCCGTCTGGCAACATGAAGTAGAAAGTTATGAGCTTTCCCCCGAATCTGTCTTCTTCGCTAACGCGCTGCTTCAGCCATTCGCCGAATTTCTTGCCGAAAAGAACACTTCCAACACTGAGGCTTCGCCGCCGCTCTGTCCTTTTTGCGGATCAAGGCCGCAACTAGCGGTGCTGCGCCCGGAAGGCGACGGCGCCAAGCGCTTTCTGCTGTGCTCTCTTTGCGGCACGGAATGGTTCTTCCGCCGCGTCTTATGTCCTAATTGCGCCGAAGCAAACAAGGAGCATCTGCCGGTCTTCGTCGCGCAGGAATTCGATTACGTGCGCGTGGACGCATGCGATACCTGCCATACCTACATCAAGTCAATCGATCTTTCCAAAAATGGCAACGCGGTTCCCGTGGTGGATGAACTCGCGACCGTCTCGCTGAATCTCTGGGCGCAGGAGCACAATTACAAAAAGGCCCAGCCCAACCTGTTTGGCGTATAAATTCTCAGACCAGCTTGGTTTGGGCAGCAGCTCGTGCAGCCGGCTTGGGTCCGGCCAGCGCGTGGATGGAATTCCTTAAACTGCGCAGCCGCAATGCCAGCCCAATGACGACCAGTCCGCTGGCCAGCGCATAGATGGATATCCACGTTAACGCTGATTGCACTGTCCCAGCGTGTGCCAACAGCAGGCATGGCGCGAATGCAATGGAAATTACGCCGCCGGTAATCAGCAGCCATTCGTCCGTGACGTGGCGGCGAAGGTGAACTCCGGCAACAAGTTCCA
>DATBVH010000412.1:0-8226 GCA_036515395.1 Candidatus Angelobacter sp. | reverse complement strand
AGACACAGTACTAAGTAGTCAGCTCACGCCATCTGCAAGGCACCGACGTTGTGGGCCATCCAGTCATGGAAAACCAGCACATCCCAGAGGAGATACTGCCAGTTACGGCTGCCTGAGGCATGTTCCTGCCACTTGGCGCGGATTTCTTCGATATTGAACAGCCCGTGCCGCTCCAGGCTCTCCACGGATAGCATGTCCTCAGCCCATTCCCGTAGTTCCCCTCTAAGCCAGCTATCGATGGGCACGCCAAAGCCCATCTTAGGCCGCTCAATCATTGCCGCGGGCACGTACTTATAGAGCACTTGTCGAAGCGCCCATTTGCCTTTGCCATCACGAATCTTGTAGCGCATTGGCAGCTTCCAGGCGAACTCCACCACTCGATGGTCCAGAATCGGCACTCGCGCCTCAAGGCTTACGGCCATGCTTGCTCTGTCTACCTTCGTCAGGATGTCGTCCGGCAGGTAATGGACCGTGTCGGTCAGCATCATGATTTCTTCCATGCTCGGCAGCCATCGCGCTTCCTGCACGAACCGTCGCACCGTCTCCGGCTCACATGCGCCGTTCACCACCGATGAAGGATTGTCCCAATGCGTTAGCGCATGCATGTAAACGCGCTCCTGGCTCTCTGCTCCTAATAATCCAGCCAGTTTGTGCGCCTTGTCTCCCATGGGAAATGAGCGTTTGTTACGCGGCACCAGCGGCGAAGCCAAACGGTACATGCTATCAATGGTTTTAGGAGACACCGACGCGACCATGCGTGACACGGCCTGACGCAGCGGCTTGGGGAAAGGACGCATTGAATTCCAAACACGCTTCATCAGGAAGTAGCGGCCATAGCCTCCAAAAAGCTCATCTCCTCCATCGCCGGAAAGGCTCACCGTAACGCTTTGCCGCGCCAGTCTGGACACCAAATATGTTGGGATCTGGGAAACATCGGCAAACGGCTCGTCATACATTGCAGGAAGCAGCGGCACCACGTTCAACGCTTCCTGCGGAGTCACATAAAGTTCTGTGTGGTCGGTGCCCAGGTGCGCCGCAATGCCCTTGGCGTGATTCGCTTCGTTGTAAGCATCTTCATGAAACCCGATCGTAAAAGTTTTCACCGGCCGAGTACTTTGTGACTGCATCAAGGCCACAACTGTTGACGAATCGATTCCGCCGGAAAGAAAAGCGCCTAGTGGGACATCGGCAATCATGCGGAGCTTCACCGCTTCTGCAAGCTTGCACTCAAGCTGCTCGATGATCTCTTTTTCAGAATCATCCACCGGCGACCGCAAACCTTCTTTCGCTACTTCCGTTGCCGACCAATACTGCCTCACCACCGGCTGCTCCTGCGGCCCACTGAGCATCAGAATACATCCGGCGTTTAGCTTGGAAATGCCCTGATAAATGCAGTGCGGCGCGGGGACGTAGTTGTGGCGCATGTAAAGCGCCAGCACATCACGATCAATTTGCGCCTGGAATCCAGGATACTGCCGAATCGCTTTTAACTCTGAGGCAAAGATAAACTGGCCTTCTACCCAGCCGTAATACAAAGGCTTGATGCCCAGCCGATCGCGGACAAGATAAAGCTTGTGTTCCTTGTGGTCCCACAGCGCAAAGGCAAACATGCCGACAAACCGCTGGACCGCCGCTTCCATTCCCCAGCGTTCGAACGCTTCCAGCATCACTTCTGTGTCGGAATGCCCTCTCCAGGCGTGCCCGGAACCAAGCTCTTTTCTTATTTCTTCAAAGTTATAAACTTCGCCGTTGAAGATAATCAGATAACGGCCGGAATGCGAGGTCATCGGCTGATGGCCGGCGGGTGAGAGATCAAGAATCGACAAGCGGCGATGTACGAGTCCTATGCCAGTCGAATCGTCGTAGAAGACACCAGAGTCATCGGGGCCGCGATGCTTGAGCGCAGTGCCCATTCGAAGCAAAATTTCGGCAGGAATTTCCGCTTGCCGTTTCGTCTGCCAAAACCCCGCGATACCACACATCTTTGGCACCTTCTCCCGCTCTGGCCAATTGCTACGTTCAGGCCACAAAACCTATCGGCCTCTCTAAGATCGTACCATTGCCGGTACTCTGGATTGGTCATTCAATATTGACCATTCAATTATGACTGAAATCTCGGTGGCCGCTCGTCAGATGTAAGCCTTAATCAGCCAAGCTCATCCATCACGGCTGCAAGCGATTCGCGCCACGGCGGCAGCGTCACATCGAAAGCGCTCTTCAGCTTATCGTTGCAAAGACGTGAATTGCGGGGTCTTGCTGCTGGCGTCGGATACTCGCTGGTACCTATTGGCACAATGTTGGCCAGATTGGCTTTTGATAAGCCGCGCTTTCCCATCTCTTCAATAATCGCTGCTGCAAACCCGCACCATGAGACACTGCCTGCGGCAGTCATGTGATAGATGCCTCGCCAATCTTCCAATGCCTCTCCTATCGAACTCTCCTCCAATGCCGCCTGCGTCACGAGCTGTTCGATAATTTTCCTTGTTGCGTCAGCCAGATCGCGGCTCCAGGTCGGCGCGCCCACTTGATCATCAACAATTCTCAATTCTGGTCGTTCAACGGCCAGCCTGAGAATGGTCTTCAGAAAATTCTTGCCGCGCCCGCCATACACCCACGATGTTCGGAATATCAGATAGCTTCCGCCGACGGCTTCTATAGCCCGCTCCCCACTGAGCTTAGTGTCGCCATACACGTTGAGCGGCGCAGTCGGATCACTCTCGTTATAGGGCGCAGCTTTCTTTCCGTCGAAGACGTAGTCAGTGGAATACGTGATGAATAACGCACCCAGCCGCTTCGCTTCTTCCGCGATCGCGGCAGGGGCTTCAGAGTTTATCTTCATTGCCGCTTCCGGCTCGGATTCCGCCTGGTCCACTGCGGTATAGGCTGCGGCGTTTACTAATACTGAGGGCTTGATCCTGCGAATTTCCGCTCGCACGCGCTCGATGTCCATTAGATCGAGCTCGGGTCGCCCTATGCAGATGACCTGGCCCAATCCTTGAAACCGCTGGCTGGCTTCCCACGCAAGTTGACCATTGCGGCCAACAATCACGATTTTTAGATCAGCTGGATTCATTGTGCAAACAAAGAGTCTGCGGCGGAAGCGATTCGCATCTGCACGCCGGACTGAGTTAGAAGGAGGGCCTTTCCAGCAGGCCACGAAGGTATTGGCCATACCCATTGGAGCCGTGCGCCTGCGCCAGCGCTTCAAGCTCACCAGCATTGATGAAACCAAGTTTGAACGCTATCTCTTCAGGACAGCAAACCTTGAGCCCTTGCCGCTTCTCAATGGTTTGGATAAACGAAGAAGCTTCCAGAAGAGAATCGTGCGTTCCCGTATCGAGCCACGCCATGCCGCGGCCAAAAATTTCTGCCGATAGCCTTCCCCGCTCAAGGTACCAGCGGTTCACATCCGTAATTTCCAGCTCGCCACGACGGGAAGGCTTCAGTTGCGCGGCAACTTCTACGACCTCTGGATCGTAAAAATATAGCCCTGTAACAGCGTATCGGGACTTGGGCGCTTTGGGCTTCTCTTCAATACTAAGCGCCTTGCCCGCCGGATCGAACTCGATTACTCCATAACGCTCGGGGTCGTTGACGGCATAAGCAAATACGGTCGCGCCCTCGCTACGTGCTGAAGCGTGCCGAAGGTTGTTCGTTAGGTCCTGCCCATAGAAAATGTTATCGCCCAAAATCAATGCGCTGTGGCTTCCTGCAAGAAACTGCCTGCCAATAATGAATGCCTGCGCCAGGCCTCCCGGCACGGGCTGCACGGCGTAACTTAAATTGAGTCCCCAGCGGTGGCCATCGCCTAGCAACTGCTCAAAACGCGGCGTGTCAGCAGGAGTAGATATGATAAGAATGTTTTTGATCCGGGCCAGCATCAGTACGCTGATGGGGTAATAGATCATCGGCTTGTCATAAATGGGCAGCAACTGCTTGGAAACGGCCTGGGTTACCGGATGCAACCGGCTTCCCGCGCCGCCCGCCAAAATGATGCCTTTGCGTTCCTGGTCCATAAGCCTGCCAATCTTTATGGTGCCGTGTGATAGTGGAGATTAATCCAATCCCTATATGCCCCGGAAGTCACGGATGAAATCCATTCTTCATTCGCCAGGTACCACTGGATGGTCTTGCGCAATCCGCTGGAAAAACTTTCGCTCGGCGTCCAGTCGAGTTCGCTGCGAATTTTGGTGCAGTCCATCGCATATCGCCGATCGTGGCCGGGCCGGTCTTTGACAAATGTAACCAAGGATTCATATGCAGCACCTGGCTTTAGCTCGGAAAGTACCGTGCAAATCTCGTGGATCACTTCAATATTGCTCTTCTCGCTGTTGCCGCCGATGTTGTAGCACTCGCCTACCCGTCCCTTCCTCAATACTTGGCGGATCGCTTCACAATGGTCTTTCACATAAAGCCAATCGCGGACGTTCAACCCATCGCCATACACCGGCAACGGCTTTCCCAATGTCGCATTGTGGATCATTAGCGGAATCAGCTTTTCCGGAAATTGGTAAGGGCCGTAATTGTTCGAGCAGTTGGTGGTCAGCGTAGGCAGCCCGTACGTGTGATGAAACGCTCTCACCAGATGATCGGCAGAAGCTTTTGAAGCCGCGTACGGACTGTTGGGCGCAAACGGTGTCTTCTCAGTAAACGCCGGATCCGTGGGCCCAAGCGATCCATAGACTTCATCGGTTGAAACATGCAGAAAGCGAAAATCTTGTTTTTCTGTTTCCGTAAGACCGGTCCAGTATTGGCGCGCAGCCTGCAGCAGTTGGAACGTTCCCTCAATGTTGGTGCGGATAAATTCCTGGGCGTTGTGGATGGAGCGGTCCACGTGGCTTTCCGCCGCAAAATGGATGATTGCCACGGGCTGATGGAGCTGCAGCAAATCACTTACCAGGCTGGAATCATTGATGTCTCCATGCACAAACACGTAACGATTGTCGTCGCTCAGCTCAGCGAGGTTGGCAGGGTTCCCGGCATAAGTGAGCTTATCCAGGTTCACAACTCGCGAATCTTCTTGTTCCAGCCAATGCAAGATGAAGTTGGAGCCGATAAAGCCAGCTCCGCCCGTCACCAGAATGGATTCCTGTGATCTTGTCATTTGCGTTATGGGAACAGCACTTTGGCCGCTGCCGCTCCAATCACGAAGGTGCTAATGATCTGGGTCCAGTCCTTAAAGCCTCTCAGCACAGCGCCTTTGTCCAATTTTTCCGGGACCACAATCGTGTCGCCCGGCATCAATCGCGCCTCTTCAAAGCTGTTTAAGAAGAGGGCATTGTGGCCACTGCCGCTCAAGGTGGTGCCATCCGCGCGGATCACAAATGACCTGCCCTTATCGCCATTTTTTGTGGGACCGCCGGAAAGACGCATGTAATCGTTCACGGTCTTGCCTGGCTTAAAAATAAAGGAATTGCTGTTGTAGACCGAGCCGATCACATTCACCGTGGACGGTTTGAATGGCACCAACAATCTGTCACCATCTTCCAGCATGAGGTCAGGCAATTGGTTTATGTTGTCGGCGGTAGGTCTAAGTTCAAGCACGATCCGTCCAGTCGCTTTCATCTGGCGCAGTTTGTCCAAGAGGCGGCGTTGACTTTCCACGGCTTGCCGCTCTGCAACCGCTTCGTCTCCACTGAGACCCCTCTGTCCGCTGGCATTTCTCTCTATCGACTTCTCCAACTCATTGATGTACTCATCCAACCGCTTCTGCTGGTCTTCGCGGGTAGCCTCACGCGTGAATTCGGCACCGTACAAATAAGCCTGTGGAGTCAATCCACCGACTCGCGAGATCAAATGGCGCAGTGATTCGCCCTGTTGTACCTGGTAAACGCCGGCAGTGAGAAACTCTCCTTCCAGGCGCACAAACTTTGTCTGCTGGCCTGCGGGCACCTGCATATCATTCTGAGAGAAAATCGTTATTACATCTCCCGGCTCAAGAACTATATTTTGGCTTTCGTCGCCGGCAATGGCTTTGCCCAGATTGAAAGGCACCAAATGCGTGCTGAGGTCCTGCGGGTCCATTCTTAGAATGACGGCGTATTCCCAATTAATTTCAGCCGCGGAGCGCTTCACCTCATTCTTTAGCTGCTCCTCTTTGATCCGTTGCGCTTCTGTCCTTCCAACCCGTGCAACCAGGTCCTCGTCGCGTTGCCGCTGCGTGCGCTGATCGGGTTGTATATCCCGGTCCTGATCCTGTTCCTGTTCCCTCTGCGTGGAGGGCGGCGGATATTGGTATTGGTCTGGCGCCATGTTCCGGCTCCCTGGCTGGTTGGCCGGAGCAGTTCTGTCGCGATTCTCCAACTTGCGCTGGCGATCCTGCTCAACCTCTTCGCGCGATTTAAACGTAAGGCTTTCCAGGTCAACCGCCAGCTGATTCTGCCGCTTCCAGAACTCTTGCGTGATCAGGGCATCGCGGCTGGGAATCAGGTCTTTAACGCGCATTCCCTGGCGCCAGGGATAACGTCCCGGTACCGCGACGTTGCCGCGCAATGTAATCGCATTGTCAAATCTTGGAGAGATATGCAAAACGCGAATGATATCGCCATCTCGAAGCTCATTCTTCAGTCCAGCGCTGGAAAGATCCACCTCGGCAGTATGGCGGACCTGGCGGTCGTCAATGCGATCGATAAACGTTTTCTGGCCTGATGCGGTTGTGGTGAGGCCACCGGCATATCCGAGGATCTCACCCAGGGTTTCATGTTCTTTCAACTCATAAATGGCAGGCACATTCACGCTGCCTGCAATCGCAACCAGACGCCCTACGGGCGGGACCAGAATTACGTCGCCAGAGAGCAATTGCACGTCTTTACTCTTATCGCCAAAAGCGATGAGGTCGTAAAGATCAAAGCTGGTTACGTCTTTGCCTTCGCGCTTGAGCAATATGCGCCGCATGGATCCCCGCTTTGAAGGACCTCCGGAGGCAAAAAGGGCATTCACCAGCGTACTTAATGAGCTGACAGTGTAAGAGCCGGGACGGCGCACCTGCCCGACTACAAAGACCTGGACAGCACGAAGCCGTCCCAGCGTGACGTCAAGCTCAAAGTTCTTGAACACGCGGCTGATTGCTGATTTCAAATATGTGTTGAGTTGGTCATAGCGCACTCCGGCCACGCTGACCGGACCAACTTTGGGCAGATAGATTGCGCCCGTGCGATCCACCACCGCCCGGTAGTTCACATCGATCTGCCCCCATGCGCGGACCAGCAATTCGTCGCCGGGACCAATCAGATAATCTGGGGTGACGGGAATTCGATCGACTGGCGCAAAAGTAGATGGAACATTGCGGAACAGGCTTTGCCCAAAGATGTTGAGGTGATACCCGAGAGAACTAGTTACAAAGTCCTGAAATTCGATGTCAGGCTCTGGGGGGAGCGGTATAAATTCCGGAACTCTGGCCGATTCTCTCTGCAACCGTTCTTGCGCCGATTCTTCAACTCTATCCTCAAATTGCTGTTGCTGCTGTTGCGGTGAACTGGGGGGATTCGCAATACGCACGCCTGTTGACCGGCGGTCAAAATTGTCATTCGGTGTGGGCGAGGCTAGAGGGCGATCTGTTTGGGCAGAAGAAGCACAAAAGGCAAAGCAAACGAATGAAACAATTAAAAAGAATTTGTGGCGCAAGATTGTCATCTTGAGATGCAAGGCTCCGAAATAAGACGCTCACGCGAACTAAACCTGCCGGCGTGGATGCAAGGCATCTCCGGGGTCATGACCTGGAATAAACGATAGGCGTCAATGACCAAAACTATATCGTAAATAGTCTTGCTTTGCCTAGCATCCGATGTGTGAAAGCGCAGCCCGCTGAGGTATTTGCATGACAACACCCTACACATCTCGGTAAGGGGTTTTTCTGGGAACTTTCCACTCATTACAATCCATGTGGAAGTGTATGCATGAGCTTCCCCGGCGACGATGTTGCATAATTTGGACTGGAATTCCTATTGCGCTGATAAAATAAACGCACGGGCCCGTAGCTCAGTTGGATAGAGCATCTGCCTTCTAAGCAGAGGGTCGCCCGTTCGAATCGGGCCGGGCCTACCATTCAAACCAATAAGTTACCCACAAAATACGCTCGCACGGAAGGTATTGTCAGGGTTGCAGAAGTGGCTGAAAGTTGACGGCCAGTTGTAGCCGTATGGCATATTTACGGCACACTCCGAAGTCGCCGTTACCTTGCCTAGAGGGCTGCGATTACCTTTGGGGATGGCTCACAACACTCCGGAA